>NZ_PNCN01000036.1:0-20462 GCF_005886135.1 Pseudoalteromonas sp. S4741
TTTTTACACAGTCTGTGCCATGAACGGACCTTGATGAATAGTATTGGATAATATTCCATTATCAAAGTGTCCTGTTTGATTACAGCAGATAATTACTGATATTAGAAATATAGGCGGACATCTCTAGATGTCACTATTATGCAAAAATGGATAGATAAATCACTTAACCATAAAATTCACGATACCAGTCAACAAAGTTATTAACGCCCTGTTCAACACTCATTTTAGGCTTATAGCCAGTAACATTAAATAAGTCATCAATATCTGCAAAGGTTTGGTAAACATCGCCCGCTTGCATCGGCATAAAATTTTTCTTGGCTTTAATTCCTAACGCGCTTTCAAGTGACTGAACAAAATCGAGATCATCTTTAAATAAAAAAGCTTCTATTTCTTTATCGACAAAGGGAGATTTACGACTATTAATTAAATCTACTTTCGCTGGAACGATATCGTAGATAACCACCTTATTATGCTGAGCAAGTAAAATGGCATTAGACAAACCAACAAAACCTGCTCCTACTACAGCTATTTTCATTAATACGCTTCTCTAGGAACACTAAAACGCTTAATAACTTTTGGCGCTTGGCAGTTTTCTGCCATTTGCTTAGCACTTAATAATAACCAGTGCTGCCTGTGAGCGTAGCCCATATCTTGCCCGTTAGACACATCGAAACACGTTAAGTTGGCATCATCTGGCACTAAAATAAATCGACCCGCCTTCTCGCCCATCCATAGCCATGCGTTACGCTCTTCTTCTTCATCCGTTGCTAGGTAACTAAAATGCGTTATTGGTAATTGTGAAAACAATAAAAATTGCTCTTTAAATTTCACTAACCCAAGTTCACCGCGCTCACCATGCTGACCTAAGGTGTTTTCCACTTCTTCAATAACATGTTTGGGTGTGCGCAGGGGCTCGGCTAGCCAATATCCTAAGGTACTCACTATTAACCAAGAAGCGACAATTACCATTCCTAAATTAAAAAAGGCGTTTTTCGACCGTAATCGCCATAAACTAACTAACCATATCGCTGCTAAAATAAACGCTAAACCTGCCGCCCACGGGATCATTTCAGGGTATGCGGTTAATGGTTTCACTAATTTTTTATGACCCGTTAATAAACCAATGCAAGCGACAACAAGCACAATAGCAATTAACCATAAAATGCTTTTGCTGATGCGGTTAAACCATAACGGTAGTTTAACTTCATGGTAAGCAATGGTGGTAAACAGCGACAACATCGGCAATGCAGGTAACACATAAACCCCGCGCTTGCCCGGACTAATACTGAAAAAACACACCACAAGCACAACCCAAGCAAACAATATCATCAATACTGGATCTGTTTTTAATTTGTGATAAACATGCTTTAGCGAGCTCAACAATAAAATTGGTAATGGAAACCACATCACGGGAATTACACTAACAATAAAATAATACCAAGGCTCAAGGTGATGCCAGGCATTGGCGTACCGTTCGCCCGTTTGCTTGAACAGAATATTGTTTTTGTACTGAATTAATTCAGGGGTCGCTTGCTCTGCCACCGTAATCATCATCGGTACAAACCAAGCCGCCAACACCAAGAAAAAGGGCACAAAACCTAACCAACAAGCGAAGGTGAGCCTGCCTTTAAAATAGTCTTTATTCGCCAAGCGATAAGCAATGATGGGAATAAACATGAGTACAGGTAAAAAACCTACCCCTTTAGTAATAATGCCGAGCGCCATAAATGCCCACGAAATAAAATACCAGCGCCAATTGGGCCCTAAAATGAAATGACGGATAAAGCCATAACAACCAATCGTTATCCAACACATCACCATCGCATCAATTTGGGCAGCTTTAGCTTGGATCAAAAATTGTGGTGTAATTAATAAAAGTAAAGCGGCATTGCGACCCACGCGAACACTATGGAGTTTTGCCCCAAGATCATACACCAAAAATAAAGTGATCAAGCCACAGATGGCGTTTGGCAGTAAAAATGCCAGTTTTAGGTTGCCAATAAGTGAATAAAAAAGAGCGATTGACCACATAAAAACTGGTGGTTTATCAGGATAAAATTCACCGCCACGCATTGGAAATAGCCAATTGCCAGTGGCAACCATTTCTCTGGCTACTTCAACAAATCGAGGTTCATCAGCAGGCCACGGTGAACGAATACCAATACCTAATAAAATAATAACAGCGGCAAAGGCCAGTAAGATTTTTAAGACGGCGTAATAATCATCTTGTTCGAAGGTTTTTATTATATTTTTCATAACCTAACTTCTTTATAGTTCTTGTACTTTACGACGAAATTGACTGCGATAAAGCAGTGAGCCAATTACCGATGAAACAATAAACAGCGCAATACTGATGAGTATTTTTTCGTGCTCTGATAAACCAATTCCAGCGCCAGCGTAGGCAAAAATTAAGGTTTGTGGAATGTAGCCAATAAAGCTACCAAGAAAAAACCCCTGAGCCGGTACTGTAGTTGCTCCAGCTGCGACATTAGTAAACAAGTTACTGCCGATAGGTAACAACCGAATCATCAATACCTTTAAGGTGGTATTGTCTTTAACCAAGCGTTCAAATTTCATTAAACTTTTATTAAATTTGCGTTGCAAGCTTGAGCGAAACAACCATTTGGCGGCGTAAAATGACAAAATACAACCGAGCTCTGTTGCTACTAACGCTAAAAGTGCCCCTTCAACAGCCCCAAAAGCAAAACCAAACGCAAACGCTAACAATTGGCGTGGCGCACCAAGAGCGGCATAGGCAGCCCCCATCGCCATCAATACAACAACGGCTTGTTTGCCTTGTTCTTTAACAAACTTAGCGACCCAGTTACTGTCAGCGATATGTTCAAAAAAACCTTGTTGAACTGCAAACGCTATCGCAATAAATAACGACAAACTAACAATAAATTTAGCGAGCCTGTTAATCGTCACTAGTGTTACTCGTTTGAATTTCATTAACCATTGGCACTTTGCCACGACGAATAAGCCACATCATGCCTAATACATCAACAATACCGACCCAAGCTCGATTCCAAGCCGTGTATTTTGATAGACCATGTTCACGATCGCGGTGGTTCACTTCTTGCACTTGCACTTCGCCTCCCATACGTTTGACCAAAGCAGGAATATAACGGTGCATATGGTTAAAGTGTGGTAGCCTTAGGTATGTGGCTGTGGGCACTACTTTCAAACCACAGCCGGTATCTGGCACACCATCATGTAAAATAGCATCGCGGAATTTATTAGCAAAACGCGACTGAAAACGTTTCCAAGGCGTGTCTTTTCGGTTTTTACGGTAGCCAATTACGCAAAAATTAGCGGCTTCTATTTGTTGAGCGCGCTCAACTAATTTAGGCAAATCAGCCGGATCGTTTTGTCCGTCGGCATCAAGGGTCGCCATCAAGGTGTATTTCGCCTGTAACACACCCGACACAATCGCTGTGCTTTGTCCGACACTGTAGGCATGTTTGATAGCTTTTACATCACAGCCTAATGTTCTTCCAGTTTCGAGGGCGGTTTCAAAGGTACTATCACTACAGCCATCATCGACAACGATAATCTCAAACGGGTATAAATCAGCAAGGCTGGTATGAATTTCTTCAATAAGATGGCCAATATTTTCGGCTTCGTCTTTGGCAGGAAGTACAACTGATAACATATATAAATCCCTGTTTTTTAGTTATTAGCGATAATAAATTTGCAAATTAATCACCGATAAGTCAAGCAATTAAAGAAACCTATCGGCTAAATAAAAAGTGTCTTAATAAAATATCAGGCAAACCTTAAGATTTACTTAAGAAAAACTGAAAAAATGATTTACAGCACTACACGCAATATTACTCTGAATATTAGGACTCTTTTCTCGGGTAGATTTCATCATACTTTAATGGCTACAAGTCCATTAGTTTTGTTGAGACATTTTTTTTTAACTGTAAAATATTAGAATATCCACGTTCACCAGCATATGTTCAATGTCCGTAACTCGCTCTAAGCAGTCTTTAGAGCATTTACTTTTACTCACTTTGGGGCAGAAGCAATGCGCAAGTTTTGCAATTTACTCACTCGTTAATGGACAAAAGCAAGTTAGAGTATTTATTCGGTAACGCCCAAAGCAGCGGCACGCGTTAGCGTTGCTGCCTTTGTTTGTTATGCCGTATTACTCTTATGCAATTGATCAATGTATTTTTGCAGTCTTGTATGCCATAGATAAAATCCAAACACCGAAACTAGCACTCCAATAAATATTCCAGAAAAGCTTATGTACTTAGCCATATCATATTTGGCTGTTCTAGTATTCATAGCAATTCTTGTTGCTGGATTTGAATTTATTATCGCATCAGCCTCTTTGCTTAATTTTTCAGATTCGATAAGTATTTTGTCCAGTTCTTTTTTTTGTTCTTCTGACAGGAGACTCTGATCGCCAGCCACACTGTTGTAGATAGCTATACCCTCATTAGTTTTTTTTGCAAATTTCTCATACGCCTTACCACCTTCAAATATGCTATTCACGTATTCTGCATTCGACTCAAAAAACTGATCATATTCATTAGAGGCGCTCCACCAGAATGCTGCTGACGAAAAGACAACAACAAGTCCAAATATGGACATGAACTTATATAGGTTATCAGTTGGTGGGGTAATCATAATTCTTGATTCCAAAGAAATAAAGCCCTGTTAATGGGTAAAATAAAGTTGGCTAAAATTATGCGATGAAAGAGCAAAAGCCAACTGTATTTTGTCCTTGTTAAACAGCTTGTATGGCATTTTTTATGCTCAGAAACTCTGCAACTAAATCCCAACGGTCTTCATAGTTTGCCAAGTCAGGGATTGTTTTTAAACTTACCTTACCCCAATCAGCACTTCTTGGCGCGTTTTGAATTACGGCAACAGGAAAATCATAATATTTAGGCGGCAATATTTCTTTTTTGCCATCTTTTGAACCACGGTTTAATAAAACAACAACTACAAAATCACAATCAAAATTTTTAATTGGAAAGCCGTTTGCTCCAGTGCGCCAACGGCTTTTCACCTGCACCATTGCTGATTTATTTGATTCTGGGTTTGTAGCAACTAAATCATAACCAGGCATATTAGTATAAGTTTTGTAACTTGCTATTTTATGTAGCAAAAGCTGACCTAAAGCTAAAAACTCTGCACCTTCAGCTTCTAAACGAGTATCAAGACGCGCCATAACTTCCCTAAATGCCTAACAGCATATCACTAAAAATTGCCGTTAAAACTCTATGTGTTAATTTCCAGAATTATCAAAATACGGTTTTTAATAATCTAATTATTACTAACTTACACATAGGCAAAAGGAATTACAATTGTTTAGACTACTCTATAACCGAGAATTTACTTGTTCGAGAATGGATAAAATTATATTACGAGAACATGCATAAAAATAGTTTTAAAATTAGCAACTTAAATGTTACTGAAAATTTAAACCTGAAACCACTTAAATTACATAAAGCCAAATCCATTGTTGACGAGTTATACCAATGGTTGCTCAAGCACAAAGATAAAATCCCGCCCAAAATGGCGCTAGGTAAAGCCATCAACTACGCGATAAATTAATTTGAAAAATTCCGGCGTTACTTAGAGGATGGCAGACTTAAAATTGATAACAATCGCGCAGAGCGAGCTATAAAACCGTTCGTGATAGGGCGAAAAAACTGGCTGGTATGCTATTTACGTCAAAGTCGCTCGGTAATTAGACCGACATAACCCCTTGGTAATCACCACACTTATTCAACTAATTTTACTAAAAAGCCTAACAAATAGTACATTGACTTTATCTTATTTATTAGCCTTAATTACTTTATTCAAAGCTTGTATAAAGCCTCTTGGGAATACTTCATTTTGATATTCACTACCTTTCACTTGACCTACTTCTGTTTTCAACCAACCATTTAATTCCATACACTCGACAGATACGGCGTAGGTTAAGGCCGATAGCTCATTTTGAGTTAGCTGTAAATTAGGCATAGAGTCTGCAGTTTGATTAAATTGATTACGCTTATCGATTACTATTTCAGATTGATTTTTTAGGATGTTTAGCTCGTTTTTAAATTTCTTTCTTTCTGTTAATATTCTTGCAAAGTAAGCACGAGTCGCAATATCCGGTATCTTATTTAAGAGCTCATTATCTGAAAGTAGTAATTTTCCTTTATGTTCAACCGGTTGATTTTGTTCGCTTCTTAATTCTGACCAATAACCAATTAGCTTTCTATAGTGCACATTTTTTGTTGCACGAAGCGTTTCGTAACTTGGCCCCTCATTTTCATTGCTTAGCATTCCGATATTTGTTATTGAAAAATCAACACCTCCTTGCTCAAAATATTTTGATAAAATTAAATTTAATTTATTAAGAGTATCTCTGGTCTTTTTTGTTCTCCCTTCTTTTAGGGCCTCTAGCTTCTCATCTAGGTGCTTTATTATGTCTGCTTGCATTCTGTACCTCATTTATGAGACGTTAAGTTAATATATTTGTGATTTGTATTAGTATACCCGGCATCTAATAATTTTGAGTCAGTGAGATATTTTTCGGCTTCAAGATAATCCGCAACAATTCTAAACCCTTCAAATTTATCATTTGGGGAGGCAATTTTCGCCATTTGTCTTATCATTGCATTTCCCGCAATTAATTGTTCTTTATCACCCATTTCTAAGAAAATAGGTTTTTTACCCTGCTTGAGTAAGATGCGACTTAATTGAATTGTACGTTGCTTTAATGCTGGAGTTTTTTGTAGTGTGTCCATAAAATCTGGATATATTTCCGCATCCTCACATAAGCATGATAGGTGCAATAGTTCAGATTTAGTTTCAATGAACTTCAAAGCCGTATTTACATCAGTTGTGTTTCCTAAAGCTATTAATTTATTTCTATTATTATCAGTGTCTCGGTTTTCTTCTAATTGTATAATTTTAGATATGATGCCAAAACATGATATCCAGTCCTTAGTATATTCGTCAGACTCAACTTTTTGTTTTTCATACCTGCGTTGAAATGAGTGAATCTCTTCAAATTTTAAAAATGGTTTATTGTTTTGCTCAGCGATAAACTTACTGTCTTTGAGCTTCTCTAACTTTGTTTCTAAATCTAATGCTAGGCTTGCCGCTTCATGAGCTTTGAAGCTTAACTGATTAAATAAAGCATTTAGTTTTGGTAAATAAACAGCTTCGGTGATGAACCACCTACACCTAATGCAATTTTCTGGCCCATTTGGTACTTTTCCATATACCCTTTCTATTGCCCTAGCTTTATTAATTAAAAGTTCACCACCATTCCAGCATCCACCTAGAGTACTCATTTCATCGGAGCGAACATTATTTCCACCTACTAAGCACATACCATATGCTCTTTCTTCCCATCCTATAGGGTTTCTATTTGCTAGTGATGCTACAACACTATCTTCACTGTTATAAACAACGTTACATTTAATTTGATTAATGGATGCATCTTTTAGAAATGAGCGAAGTGAGTTATCCGAGTTTTCGATCAATCTCTCCTCTGCATCTTGCATTTTATCTGCCATAACTGACGGTGAAATTTTGTTATAATATATCGTTGAAATTAGCCTTGAATGACCCGCAAGTAGTTTAGATATTACTGGGATAGGTACGTTTGAATCCATTGAATAAGCTGTAATTAGGCTTACTCTTAAACTATGTGGAGGAAAATGTGTAGTTGATCCTTTTAATTTTTCGTTTTCATAATTGACAACTAAGCTGAGTTTTTCTCCATTCTCAAGAGTATCACCTTCACTAAATAGATTATTTTCGAGCTCTAATAATAAAGAGTACCAAAGGCGTTTTAAGGAATCAGCATCAATAGGTTTGAGCTTATCATCGCCATGAGCTGTAGGGTCTCGAAATAAAAAACACATATTCCCCATTGTATTGAGTTGAAGTTCTGATTTAGTCGTGCCTAAGTGTTTTCTTGAAAGTTCTTTGCAGTGTAATGGTCTGTGTATTGGATTGTATTTATTTTGCCAGTTTCTAAGTTTTTCAAGCCAATATAAAACTTCTTGATGATTCCATGGTATTACATAGCCAGCGTCAACTTCAGCATCAGAGGTTTTATTAGTGTTTATAAATAGTCCTGTTGTATAAGTTGAAGTATATTGATCATATATTCTCCTAAAAACACCTTTTTCAACCAATTTTGGGCTAGAAGTCTTCATTAATTTGCTTTCATTTTCTATCCAAGATTTATTGTCATATTTCCAAGTATCATCCTCCCCAGAGTCTAACATTCTTACTTGATAGGTTCTCAGTGGTAAATGCAGTTTTATCAATAATGCCAATGATCTAACAGGAGACCACATTTGAATAACTACTTTATCAGTAGCGCCTTTTGGTTTGATTTTTCTTTGGCGCCAAACACAGTCAGGATCATTTTTGTCAATCAAACTTTCAGGTACTTCGAACCAATCACCACCCTTTGCTCCTGAACGAACTCCTGTTTGAGCTTGTGCCCAAAGCCAATCTTTGAATGACAGACCGTGGTATGTTTCATCGTGTATAGTTGTTTTGTCGGTATGAGGTGAAATTATATTTCTTAGCTTGAGTATATATTTATAAGGAAGTGGCTGGCGAACTGTTTCAAGAGGAACACTTTTAAATTTAACCTTTATAAATGGGTTAACGACCATTTTTTTTGGGACATCGTTTTGGTCGGCGACTGTAAAATGCTTTTCGATAACAAAGTCAATAAAATCAACTATGTAGTTTGGTCTTCTTGAATGCTCGTTCAGATCGTTTATGCCTGATATTTTCATTACTTCGATAAGTTCATCTGAACTACATACATGGCCATTTGAACCTCTAAAAAAATCATCGATATTAGATGCATAGGGAGCATGTATAAAAAGATATTTTTCTAACAAAAAAGTCAGAGCCACTCTTTTTACATCTATTGCCGTTGTTTGCACCTCCATCCATTTACTCGCAAGCTTCTCCCAAGAATGCCATTTAGTGCCAAGAACTTTAGATACCCAGCTAAATGTTAAATCTATACTTCGATTGTCATTTTTTTTAATTGTTTTTATCATTTTATACCTTAAATTTTTTATTTTCACCTGAAAAGTATTGATGAGGATCTATGTCATTGAAACCATATTTAGTAAGGTTTTCCCAACTTAAATCTAATAGTTTTTCACCTTTAACTAATGCTTCTGAAGCAGCAGTTAAAGTATTTGATATTTCGTTGAAATTTGGCTCTGTGTATGGAGTTTGAGAGTCAAGCGATTTGTGATGCATGCATCTTCTGATTATTAATGGATTTACGTTGGCTCGTCGTAAACGCCGACCATAGCTATGTCTATGACCATGTGGATCATAACCTTCATGCTTTGAGGGCAATAAATTAATTCTTTTTAATGCATTTTTATAGTTTTGATGAAATGCATTTAATGTATAAGGTGAGCCGGAATATTTGTGATGAAATGAAATAAAGGCATAGGGATGATTGCATAATATAGAGGCTCGATATTGATGGTAAACTTTCCAGAGACTTAGAAAAATCTCGCCATAGTATGAGGGGAACCAATTAACAATTATATAACCATCTCTGTGGTCTATAGTCCCACCTTTCCAGCCTAAATGTTCAGTATTGAACATAGAAACACGAGGTATTCTACCATATTTTTCTTTTAGGAATAATTTTCTGGAGTTTCCACCCTTGTATGATTTCCAGCCATAAGGGGCAACACCTTGCTCTTCATTATATATCTTAACAAGCGCAGAATTATTATTTAGAGGGTCTAATTCAATATCTGAAACCCACAAAGTCATGGCCTCACTTTCTCTTAAGCCACCTCCATGCATAAGCAGTAAAATTAGCTTGTCTCTTATCGAAATTCTTAAATCACGTTGAATTGAAAAACCATCGACGAAAAAAGTTTTAAATTTTTCCTCAGGGAAAGCTACTGCATCACCTTCGACTAATAAATGGGTTCTTGTTGAGCTGTAATTCATTTCTCTGTAGCTTAATAAGCTTTTTTTAAATGACTTTGTATGTCCAAGAAAGTCATTTATATTTTTCCTATACCATGCGGAATAAAGTAAAACACTACGAAAATCATTTGGGATAAGTTTATAGGTTTTTGTGCATTTTGGCTCTAACCAATTTAGAAATGAGACTAAACAACGAATAATATTTTTAGTATTAAGAAAGGACTTTGGCTCCCAAAAAAGACCAGAAGGGTCGAACCCTTGTTCATCTAAAGTACCAGTTCTCAACCTTAAAATGAATGAAGTAAGTAATCTGTCAGGATCACTAAATATATTTTTATTAGCTTCCATATAATCAAGAAATAGTCTAAAGGCTCTTGCATAAGATATGAGAGTGGAACGACTTTTACCTTGTGCGGTTAAGATTAAAAAATAGTCTGTAATTAGTGGAATGTCACCTTTGACGGTAAGAATTACAGGAACATTAACCCACGAGCCTGTGTTATCTGTAATAATTTTTGCAATAACGGTAACTGTTGACATCTTAAACTTGAATTATTCTTAATATCAAAAAGTTAATCTATTTTGAAGGAAATATAAAGGTAATATAAAGGTAATATTTATTAACTTGAAAGAAAAGTACATGTGAAGAACACTATATACAATAGACAGTATCGGACTTTAAGGTTAACCTATAAGTCTATTATTTTCTTATATATTTTACTATTATGCTTGTTGCTCTGGTCGATACATTTAAACAACTACGTTATCAAATAGCTCATCTTGAAGATAATACACTCTCATCAGAATATCCAGAACTAGCCTCTTTTATACAGCAAGTCAGCTTGACTGTAACTGAATCAAAGGCTGATCTTAATTTTTTATACCAGTTTTTATATGTTTATGGCCGAAAATCTGAGGCAACCTATAGCCGTTTTCGTAATGAGTTGGAACGGTTTTATTTATGGTCATGGCTTATAGCTGAAAAATCTGTATTTGAACTTAAGCGTGAAGATATTGAAGCCTATATTGATTTTATGGTTGAACCGGATAAAAAATGGGCATCTACATCTGTTCAATGGCGTTATAAAGATGAGCAAGGAATTCGTCGGTTAAATCAAAATTGGCGCCCTTTCATGTTAAAAGAATCTATTGCGAGTCAGCAAACATTATCGGCCATGTTTACTGCCCTCAATGTATTTTATAAATTCGCTATTTTAGAAGAAAAAACCTTTGCTAACTTTGTACCTGTTGTTAAAAAAAATAGTCCCTACTTGGTTGTGCAATCGCAAATACAAATCCCCGATACATTAAGTGATATTCAATGGGAATATGTATTTGGCGTTACCCGAGATATATGCGAAAAAAAACCAGAGTATGAAAGAAACTTATTTACCCTCGCCTGTTTAAAAGGACTCTACCTTCGTATTTCAGAATTATCAGAGCGACCACAATGGTCACCTGTTATGTCTCATTTTTGGCAAGATAATGATGGCTTTTGGTTTTTACGGATAATGGGTAAGGGTAATAAATTACGAGATGTAACTTTAAGTGATGATTTTCTTGAGTATTTAAAACGTTATCGGTTATACCGTGGTTTACCTGCCCTGCCCCGGGTTGACGAATCCGACCCGTTAGTGCATAAAATTCGTGGCCAAGGTGGTATGACAGTAAGACAAATTCGCAGATTGGTACAACAAAGTTTCGATATTGCGCAACAATCTTTACTTGATGATGGATTTAAAGATGACGCGGAACAATTAGAAGCGGCCACTGCGCATTGGTTACGCCATACGGGGGCAACGCATGACGCACAAACTCGCCCTTTGAAACATTTATCTGAAGATTTAGGCCACGCAAAAATTGCTACAACCGATCAAATTTATATTCAAACAAATATTAAAGAACGGGCAAAATCTGGAATAAAAAGGAAAATTTAATGGAATACTTAGTTATTGCTTTTATTGGTGCATTATTTTTAATTTATTCTATAACACTACGCCAATTAGAAAAAACAGAAATTACCGGGCCGATGTTTTTTGTTATAGGGGGGATACTGCTAGCATTGATAGCTCCGAACGAAAGTGAAAATTTTAAAAATGGCTTACGGTATTTACTACCCTTTATAGAATTAACGCTCAGTATCTTTTTATTTACCGATGCAGCAAAGTCAAAATTAGGAGTATTAAGGCATAGTTTTCAATATCCAAGTTTACTTTTATTTGTTGCCTTACCATTAACTCTATTACTCGGGGTTGCTACCGCGTTATTTTTATTTGCTGAGCTTTCATTAATTCAAGCAGCACTTATCGCAATTATATTAACCCCAACTGATGCGGCTTTAAGTAAGGGATTATTAAGCAATACAAAAGTACCTGAAAAAATTCGTGAAGGAATAAATACCGAAAGTGGTTTGAATGATGGTTTATGTGTTCCTATTTTTTTAATATTTATATTACTGGCAAAAAATCCAGAATCTGCAATTACAGCAACGCAAGCGTTAAGTGTGTTTGGCAGAGAACTTGGTTTAGCCTTATTAGTTGCCTTTACAAGTATTGCTGTTTTTATTCCGTGTTTAAATTTTGCAATGAAGCGACATTACTTTGCGCAAAACACGAGTCCTTTTTTATTATTAGGTTTTGCTATGGCGGTGTTTTCGATTACGCAATATTTTCATGGCAGTGGATTTATTGCGGTGTTTGTTGCGGGTTTATTATTTGATAAATACGCGAGTACTAAAATAAACAAAGAGCTGATTGAAGACTCAGAGCATATAGCTGACTTTTCCTCTTTAATGATCTGGTGTTTGTTTGGATTTGTATGTGCTTATTTAGTTTTACCTAAATTAAATTTAGCGATAATAACGTATGCATTATTAAGTACGACTTTAATTAGAATAATACCGGTTATGCTGTCATTGCAATTTACAGCACTAACAATTAAAGAGCGTTTTACATTTGCTTGGTTTGGGCCAAGAGGATTGGCCTCAATTGTTTTTACCTTAATGGTAATAGACACAAAAATAGAAAATAAATTTCAAATTGCGACCATTGCTATGACCACAATTTTATTTAGTGTATTTATTCATGGTATTAGTACAAAACCCATTGCAGACAGTTTTTCTAAAAAAAACTAAATAAATATAAACAAAAAGGCGTAACTTAATAATAAGTTGCGCCTTTTTATTTTCAGCTCAATTAATTAAATTATTAACTAAGTACATTTGCCAGTAACTCTATTGGATGCTTGGGTTTAAACTTTTCAAAACGTTTAACTTGGCTACGACATGAAAAGCCAGTTGATAAAAGTTGCTCAGGTTTATTTTTATCAACAATAGGTTTCCAACTCATTTCGTAAAGCGATCGAGAGTTATCTTGGTTTTGTGCTTCGTGGCCATACGTACCTGCCATTCCACAACAACCCGTATTTGTAGTGTTTAATGTTAAACCAAGTTCATCAAAAATAGTTTTCCAAACACTTGCCGCTTTTGGTAAAGCGGTTGTTTCAGTGCAGTGGCTCAATAATGTAAATTCAGTATTTAAATTTTGTTTAGCCGTTAACTGTTTAAACGATTGTGTTTCTAGCCATTCATGGGCAAGTAGCACATGAAAATCACCACGGTTATTTTCTAAAATTGTATTATATTCATCGCGATAACACATCACTAAAGAAGCATCTAAACCTACTAATGGCGCATTGATTTCGTTAAGTTGATTTAGAAATTCTGCAGCATTTTTAGCTGTCACTTTAAACTCATGTAAAAAACCTTTTACATGTTGGGGCTTACCATTGGGTTTAAATGGTAACAACATGGGTTTTTTTCCAAGCTGTGTGATCAGTGTAATAAAGCTCTCAACCAATTCAGCTTCGTAAAAGCTGGTGAATGGGTCTTGAACAATGAGTACATACTCATTTTGCTCATTGGCGCTTAACTTTTTAAGTAAATCTAAATCGAATTTTTGCGCTTTGTTTACACGTTTACCGAGTGCCGGAATACTTAGCTGCGGGGTATCAACATAACCGACCGTTTTTTTAATGATGCTACTAACCAATGATGTTTTTACAATTGGGTTAATAATCCGAGCAAACTTTGCCATTAACGGTGCGCTATTTTCGATATTACCCACTAAATAATCTTTGAGTGGGCGCGCATAATAACTATGGTAATAATTTAAAAAACGAGATCGAAATGTTGGTACATCTACCTTTATTGGGCAAGCGGTAGTACACGCTTTACATGCTAAACATTCGTCCATTGATGCTTTTACTTCGTGAGAAAAATCGTAAACGCCTTTGTTTTTGTTACGGCTATGAACAAAACGCTCCCACCAGGTGATAACTTCGCCTTTGTTAAGTTCTTTTTCTACTTCAAGCAAATTAACATCTTTTGACTCTTGAAGTCGTAACCATTCACGCATTAAACCCGCGCGACCTTTAGGTGAATTACGGCGATCGCCGGTCACTTTATAAGATGGGCACATTGGCGAGTTTTCATCATAATTAAAACACAAGCCGTTACCATTACAGGTCATTGCATTATTAAAACTGGTTTTAACATCGATTGAAATTTGCTTATCGAAGTAAGAACGTTTCTGCCCATCTACACTCACAAGTGAGTCTTTACTTTCAATAGGTGTACATATTTTACCGGGGTTTATTTTGTTGTTTGGGTCAAACACAGATTTTATTTTGCGTAATTGAGTAAATAAATGCTCACCAAAAAATTCAGGGCCGTATTCACTTCGGTAGCCTTTACCATGCTCGCCCCACATTAATCCACCGTATTTAGCGGTGAGTTTTACTACCTGATCTGAGATTGTGCGTAGTAATTTTTCTTGTTCTGGATCGCACATATCAAGCGCGGGTCTAACATGTAATACACCGGCATCAACATGGCCAAACATACCATATTGTAAATTATGGCTATCAAGTAGCGCTCTAAATTCAACAATGTAATCGGCTAAATTTTCAGGCGGTACGGCAGTATCCTCGGCAAACGCGAGGGGTTTTTGGCTTCCTTTTACATTACCGAGTAAACCCACTGATTTTTTACGCATTGCATAAATTTTTAGTATATCGCTTTTATCGCTGGTTAACTGATAGCCAATAACCCCATTAGTTTGGTTTTCAACGCACTCATCTAATAATTTACATAAAGTGTCTACTTTGTCTTTTATATCTTGTGGTGATACTGCATTAAACTCAACCATGTTGAGTCCTTGCATATCTTTATTTGGTACATCGGTTATTAAGTTCGATACTGAATGCCAAATAATGTCTTCGCGCGCAAGATTCAAAACTTTGCTGTCAACGGTTTCAACCGAAGTAGCACGGGCATCAACCAAAAATGGTGAATGGCGAAGTGCAGAATCAAAACTGTCATATTTTATATTGATGAGTGTTTTAAATTCAGCAATGGGTGTTAGGTTTAATTTTGCTTCAGTGACTATACCTAATGAGCCTTCAGAGCCTGTAATTAGTCGACTCATGTCAAAAGTTTGTAAGTCTTCACTTAGCACATGTTCTAAATCATACCCAGTTAAGAAGCGATTTAATCGTGGGAATTTGGCTAATATAGCGTCGCGTTCATTAATTGAAATATCTAAAACTGTTTTGTATATTTGCCCAATTAATGTGTCTTGATCGGCAATTATTTTTGCTTTTTCAATGTCTATTGGGCTGGTAGACATTGCAGTGCCATCAACTAAATAGGTGGTTAGCCCTAAAACATGGTCGCTGGTTTTGCCATAAACTAATGACCCTTGGCCAGATGCATCTGTACTGATCATGCCGCCAATAGTGGCGCGGTTACTGGTAGATAAATCGGGTGAAAAGAAAAAGCCATACGGTTTTAAAAAGTCGTTAAGTTGATCTTTTATCACGCCCGTTTGAACTCGTACCCAACCCTCTTCTACATTTATTTCGAGGATTTCACGCATATAACGTGATAAATCAACCACAATACCAGGCGTTAAAGATTGACCATTTGTTCCTGTGCCGCCACCGCGAGGACCAAAAGTTAACGATAAAAAAGGGTCTTGCGATGCTATTTGCAGAGCAACTTGAATGTCTTTTTCGCTTTTAGGAAAAATAACACCTTGTGGAAGCTGCTGGTAAATACTGTTATCGGTTGATGCAGTGAGTCTGGTTGCATAACTTGCGTCTGTATCTCCAGTAAATCCTTGATTTTGTATGGTATTTAAGTAATTTGCAACCAATTCGGTCGCGGCATCTTGTTGTGTAATCGTTGCTATCATGGCGGCGCTTTTTAATGCATTTGTGTAATTATATCATGGTGATGGCTAATAGAAATTGAAGATTTTACAGTTTGTAACACTCTTTTAATCGTAATATGAGCAGCTCTAATTATAATCAAATTAAACGCCTACTATGAGGTTTATATGAAAAAACTACTAATGCAGATCAGCGGAACAGTGTTTATTTTACTCGGATTATTGTTTGCTGTAGTACCAGGGCCTTCGTTAATATTTTTTATTGCAGGCTTACTGTGCTTTTCTATGTATTACCCAAAAGCGAGAAAGTATTTAACTTTGTGTCAAAAAGCGCTTACTCGTTCATGTGCTTATTTAGATAAAAAATTAGCAAAACACACATTTTAAGCCATAAAAATGCCAGCAGATGCTGGCATTTTTTTAACAAGGTAATTTATTTAGCGAGTTTGTCTGCTAAATATAACCATGTTTCTAGTACTGTATCTGGGTTAAGCGAAACAGAATCAATGCCCTGCTCTACTAACCATGCTGCAAAGTCTTCATGATCTGAAGGACCTTGGCCACAAATACCTACATACTTACCTTTTTCTTTTGCTGTTTTAATAGCCATCGAAAGAAGCTTTTTGATTGCAGGGTCACGCTCATCAAATAGGTGAGCAATTAAACCTGAATCGCGGTCAAGACCAAGCGTTAACTGAGTTAAATCGTTAGAACCGATAGAGAAACCATCGAAGTATTCTAAAAATTCTTCAGCCATTAATGCATTTGACGGAAGTTCACACATCATAATTACTTTAAGACCATTTTCGCCACGTTTAAGGCCGTGTTCTTCAAGTAATTCAATAACGCGTTTACCTTCTTCAAGGGTACGTACGAATGGGATCATGATTTCGATGTTGGTCATATCCATGCTGTTTCTTACGCGTTTTATTGCTTCACACTCAAGGGCAAAACAATCACGGAAGTCTTCAGAGATATAACGTGCAGCGCCACGGAAACCAATCATTGGGTTTTCTTCTTCTGGCTCGTATTGCTGGCCGCCCACCAAGTTAGCGTATTCGTTTGATTTAAAATCAGACATACGAACAATTACACGCTCTGGAGCAAACGCACAACCTAGGGTAGAAATACCTTCAACAAGTTTGCCAATATAGAATTCAACTGGTGATTCGTAACCGGCAATCATGTCAGTGATTTCTGCTTTTAATGCATCAGTTTGTGCATCAAAATTTAATAATGCTTTAGGGTGAACACCAATCATACGGTTGATGATAAACTCAACGCGGGCAAGGCCAACACCTGAATGTGGTAAACGTGCAAAATCGAATGCGCGATCTGGGTTACCTACGTTCATCATTACTTTCATTGGAAGTTCAGGCATTTCGTCTACACGTGAAGTTAAAACTTCAAAGTCTAAAATACCTTCGTAGATGAAACCTGTATCGCCTTCGGCACATGATACCGTAACTTCTTGCCCTGCTTTAATTAAATCTGTGGCATTACCACAACCAACAACGGCTGGAATACCTAACTCACGGGCAATGATTGCAGCATGACAAGTACGGCCACCACGATTTGTAACAATCGCTGCTGCACGTTTCATGATAGGTTCCCAATCTGGGTCGGTCATATCGGTAACTAAAATGTCACCTACTTGTACTTGGTCCATCTCTTTGATTGAATCAAGTACGCGCACAACACCGGTACCTATTTTGTGACCAATTGCACGGCCTTCAACAACAACATTGCTGCTGCCATTAAGTTGGAAGCGTTCCATTACGTTAGTGTCTTCGTTTGAACGAACTGTTTCTGGACGCGCCTGAACTATATATAGTTTGCCATCGTTACCATCTTTTGCCCATTCAATGTCCATTGGACGGCCGTAATGTTTTTCAATAATTACAGCTTGTTTGGCAAGGTTTTGTACTTCTTCATCTGTAATCGAGAATTTGTTTGAAAGTGCTGAGTCTACATCAACAATTTCTACTTGTTTGCCGTGAGCTTTATCTTGAGAGTAAATCATTTGAATGGCTTTAGAGCCAATATTACGACGAACTACTGATGGCTTGTTTTTAAGCAGCGTTGGTTTGTGAACATAAAATTCATCAGGGTTTACCGCACCCTGTACAACCATTTCACCCAAACCATAGCTTGATGTAATAAATACAACATCTTCAAAACCAGATTCAGTATCAATACTAAACATAACGCCTGATGCTGATTTATCTGAGCGAACCATGCGTTGAATACCTGCTGATAAGGCAACACCACGGTGATCGTAGCCTTGGTGAACACGATAAGAAATTGCACGGTCGTTAAATAATGAAGCAAATACGTGTTTGATGGCTGTCATTACAGAATCAATACCAACAACGTTTAAAAACGTTTCTTGTTGGCCTGCAAAAGAGGCATCTGGCATATCTTCAGCGGTTGCTGATGAACGAACAGCGAATGAAACATCTGCAGTTGTGTCGCCATGTAGCTGGCTGTATGCATCGCGAATTGCTTTATCGAGACTAGGTTGGAATGGGGTATCGATGATCCACTGGCGGATATCGGCGCCGACTTTGGCGAGCGTGTTTACATCATCAACATCGAGTGTATCTAAGATGTCATGAATTTTTGCGTTGAGTCCTGATTGTTCTAAAAACTCGTTAAAAGCGTCTGAGGTAGTAGCAAAACCACCTGGGACTTGCACGCCTGCGTTAGCTAAGTTTGAAATCATTTCACCAAGTGAGGCATTTTTACCACCAACTCGAGGAACATCTTGCATACCAAGCTCTTGATACCAGAGAACGTATTCTTGCACGGATCTTTCTCCAAAAAACAAATTGTAGTACTAACTGTGAGAGTTAAGAAAGAAAACCTTTCATAAAGGTCGCCCCCATTCTACACTGGCAAACGTCCTCACGTAAACCGTGATACACTTATTTTAAAATTAAATGTAATAAAAAAGAGGCTTTATGAGAACTGCGTTTTATATTTCAGATGGCACGGCAATCACATCTGAAGTGTTTGGTCATGCGACCTTATCTTTATTTCCTGTCGAATTTAATCATAAAACAATTCCTTTTGTAGAAACCGAAGAAAAAGCGCATGAAATCAAAGCGCTTATTAACGCCACATCGTCAAAGCAAGGCGAGAAGCCTCTAGTGTTTTTTACTTTTGTGAACCATAAACTATCTGAAATTATTCGCTCTGCAGATGCTGTCTCGTATGACTTTTTAACAACGTATAGCGAAAAAATTGAAAGCGAATTAAAAGTAGCCCCAGTACCCAAAGTACATAGAACCCATTCAATACACGAAAAAAGTTATGACTTTAGAATTGATGCAGTTAACTATGCTTTAATGAATGATGACGGCGGCAATATTAAAAATTTTTCTGAGGCTGATATTATTTTGGTTGGCGTTAGTCGAAGTGGTAAAACACCTACAAGCCTCTATTTAGCCCTACAATACGGTATTAAAGCAGCTAACTATCCAATTACAGAAGACGATTTAGAAAGCGAAGGGTTACCCAAGTGCCTAGTGCCTTATAAACATAAATTGTTTGGTTTAACTATAGACCCTGAGAGGTTGGCTGCAATCAGAGATAGGCGTATGGCAAATTCAAAATATGCATCAATTAGGCAGTGTCGTATTGAAGTACGCGAAGTAGAAATGCTTTATAAAAAGCATAAAATCGCATATTTAAATTCTACCCACCATTCGGTTGAAGAGATCTCAGCTAAAATTATTTCTGATACGGGTCTTGAGCGTCGTAAGTACTAACAAACTAACATATGATTTAAGCATGTAATTACACTCAACACACAAAAAAGCCGCTAAATAATAGTAATGCGGATCGTTTAAGTTAATTGAACGATCTTTCAGAGGCTTCATAATAGGCTACAACAAAAGTTGTGGCCTATTTTTATGTCTGAATTTATTAAAGAATTACACCTTACTACTGAGTTTAGCCAAGATCGTGATATTGATTCGTTTACTAAGCATATTCCCCTTGAGTGGATTGAAGCAGCCGTTACTCAAACAGGGAGAGCCTCTGTGCGTAAACGACGTTTCCCCGCCGAGCAAGCTGCTTGGCTTGTATTAGGGATTGGTTTATTAAGAAACCGCTCAATATCTGAAGTCTGTGACAAACTAGAGCTCGCTTTTCCTGACGCTAAAGGAGAACTTCCACCATTGGCGACGAGCAGTATTATAAAAGGGAAAGAAAAGCTAGGCGCAGCGCCTATGAAACACCTTTTTAAACATACAGCAACGCAGTGGGCGC
>NZ_PNCN01000037.1:0-58762 GCF_005886135.1 Pseudoalteromonas sp. S4741
TTCTTAAACGAGTGGTGTTAGTCAATGGCACTGCGTTTATTACTTTCCAGCCATCTTGGTTTAATTCCTGTATGCGATCATTTAGTGCGACTATATCTACCCCACCCAAAAAACGGGCCTTTCTGAATTCGATTACTTTTTGCATTTTAATCCTTGTTGAACTTATAACATGTATTCAAAATCGTAATGGTGAATCCCTTGCTCAATCCGTATTTTCATACTGCCTGTTAATCCTGCGAGCTCATCAGTGCCTGAGTCGGGTACCACTTTTAAAATCAAGCTATCTTGGCCTTTATCCATAGTGACAAAATGCTGCAGTACAAAACCACCTTGCAAACCATCAAGTTCGCCTATTACTTGTTCAATAGCCACATAACCGGCACTGCCTTGGGTGGGGGTCATGGCGCTGAGCATTTCACCTTGGCTAGTTGCGGTTAGGCCACCAGTAAATTGTTTATCAATCGACATACGACCTAAATTAACGCCTTGCTGCCCGTGTGCATACCCTTCTATAGGCGCTAATGTAACGGTAAACTCGCCTGTTACCTGTTTAGTTGTCATAATTTTTCCCTATTGATGATTTTTAATACTATTGATTTTTAATCTATTGATGCCATATCTATACCTTAATCATCAATAAGAATCTACTATGCCTACAGACAAGCCTGCTCCAGATAAAGCCGCCTTTAGCGCTTTATTCCCTATATTCAATTTTATTAAGCCTTATAAATGGGTGGTTTTAGGGGCTCTAGTTGCATTACTTGCCACTGCAGGAGTTAACTTATCGCTAGGGCAAGGCGTTAAATTTGTGATTGATCATGGCTTTATTGCCGGCTCGCAAGCGCAGTTACAACAAGCTGTTTTGGTATTAATTGGTTTGATCAGTTTATTGGCAGTGGGTACATTCAGCCGATTTTATTTAATGTCGTGGATTGGCGAGCGAGTCAGTAACGACATTCGAAAAGCTGTATTCAATCGTATTGTTACCTTGCATCCGAGTTACTTTGAAGAAAATCGCAGCGGCGAGCTGATGTCGCGTTTAACCACCGACACCACATTATTACAATCTATTATTGGCTCGTCATTTTCTATGGCACTGCGAAGCGCGCTAATGTTAGTCGGTGGTTTAATTATGCTGCTTGTTACTAATTTAAAGCTTACCTTGGTCGTTGTGGCCTGCGTCCCTTTAGTACTGGTGCCTATGATAGTGTTTGGTAAAAAGGTGCGTAAACTCGCAAGCTCCAGCCAAGATGCTATTGCCGATATAAGCACCTACGCGGGTGAGATCATTCAAAACATAAAAGTGGTACAAAGTTATAGCCATGAACAGCAAGAGCAATCTGCTTTTGCGCTTGAAACCGAAAAGGCCTTTAATGTGGCTAAAAGCCGAATTAAACAACGTTCGTTTTTAATTGCAGCTGTTATTTTTCTTACCTTTAGTGCTATTAGTGCCATGCTCTGGGTAGGCGGTAGTGATGTGTTAGCAGGCACTATGACGGGCGGTGAACTCGGCGCGTTTGTGTTCTATGCCATTATGGTGGCCATGTCGGTAGCGACCGTTGCAGAGGTTTATGGTGAACTACAGCGCGCCGCAGGAGCCGCAGCAAGATTGCTTGAACTGCTAGCCGTTGAAAGTAAAATACAAAACCCCGAAATTCCACAAGATGATGAGTTACATGCAACAACCAGCAACAGTGCAATTTCACTTGAAGGTATTAGTTTTAATTACCCTTCTCGCCCAGATGTAAGCGCATTAAATAATATCAGCTTAAATATTGAAACAGGTAAAACTGTGGCTATTGTTGGCCCTTCCGGTGCGGGTAAAACTACCTTATTTGAACTATTGCAGCGCTTTTACGATCCAGCCAGCGGAGCGATTAAGTTTCATAATATAGATATTAAACAGTTGTCGTTAAACACCTTACGCAACAAAATGGGCATGGTGGCACAAAACCCGATTTTATTTAGCTCTGATGTCATGCATAACATTCGCTATGGCAACCCAAGCGCCAGTGACGAGCAAGTTTATGCGGCCGCCAAACATGCACATGCTGATGAATTTATAAAACAGTTACCACAAGGCTATAACAGCTTCTTAGGTGAGCAAGGTGTTAGGCTTTCGGGTGGACAAAAGCAGCGTATTGTACTTGCCCGCGCCATTTTAAAAGACCCAGAAATACTGCTACTCGATGAAGCCACCAGTGCACTTGATGCACAAAGTGAGCATCATGTTCAGGCCGCACTTGAGCACTTAATGCAAAATAGAACAACGCTGATTATTGCCCATAGACTAGCCACGGTAAAACACGCCGATATGATTGTGGTGATGGAAAATGGCGAAATAAAAGCCACAGGCACTCATCAGCAATTAATGGCAAGCAACCCTTTGTATCAAAAGTTATGTGAATTACAGTTTAATCTAGATTGATTGCAATTTAGTCGCTACTTTTTATCAAGCCATTTATTCATTGCGGTATCGTAAGCCTCAGTTAGCTTGGTTTTATCGCACTTTGCACCAGCAATATAACTATCTGGCAAGTCATTTTTTGGCATAACTCCAGCACCAACGGATACCTTTTTAAAACAGCTATCACCTCGTTGGTAAGTGGTAAATTGCATATTTTGCTGCTCTATTTTTAAAAGCGGCTTCACCTTCCCTGCATGCTCTTTTGGCACGGTAATGCGCTTTTTCTGAGGGTCATTCTTTGCAGTATCAGAATAGCCAATTTGTTGCTGTAAAATACTATTGAGCCCTTTTTTCAGGTCGATCTTTTTATAAGACGTTGCGGTTACAGGGTGGGTATTTATGGAGGTGGTACTTACCGGCTCAGTCGTCTTCTGTGTTTTTTTATTAGTCGCATTCAGTGGTTTTGATTGGGTTGCATTAACAGGCTTGGTTGGAGTTATTTCTGTATTAACATTTTTATTAGCGCTTTGCTGAGTGGCTTGTTGTGTTACTTTATTTTTGGCAGGCACATTCACCATATACGCTTTAATTAGCGTTAATTGCGGCTGTTTAATTTTAGGGGCTTTTAAGGTAGTTAAAAAAAACAAAACTAACCCATGTAAACATACCGATAAAATAATTGCTGTACGCCACTTTGTCATAAACATGTCCCTATGAAGAACTCCTTATGACAACTAACTTATTTAAAAGTGCCCTTTAAATAAGTACACAAACCGCGCGCAAACGCGGTTTGTAACTACAAAAGCTAACCTTGAGTGTTTGGTACAATTTGAATTTCTACTCGGCGATTTTGCGCACGACCATTCGCTGTGTCGTTAGTCGCTATTGGGCGTGATTCGCCATAGCCACTCGTGCTTACTCGAGCAGCCATAATTTGTTGGTTTACCAAGTAATTTTTTACGCTTTGTGCACGCTGCTCTGAAAGAGTCATGTTGTAACTGTCTTTGCCCGTGCTGTCGGTGTGGCCTTCAACACTTAAGTAGGTTTTTTCGTATTTATTCATTACACTTGCTATCGCATTTAGAGTGTCATGAAAGCCCGATGAAATATAAGATTGATCAGTCGCAAACGTAATATTAGAGGGCATTACTAAGCGTAAGTTATCGCCTTCACGAACCACTTCAACTCCCGAACCCGCTAACTCATCACGAAAAGCAGCTTCTTGTTTATCCATGTAATCACCTACAGCAGCACCCGCCAGCGCACCAATAGCTGCACCAATAAAAATACGTTTATCTTTGTGGTTACCTGTAGCTTTACCTAAAATACCACCCGCGGCTGCACCTATAGCGGCACCTTTACCTGTGTTATTCATTTCACAGCCAGAAAGTAATACAGCAACGACAGTGACACTTAAAAGTGATTTAGTTAACGTCATGGTGATTTCCTATTCATTTAGAATTTATTATTGCGATTATGCAAATATATGTATGAACCAACAATGAAGAATAACGTATAAGCGTTGATATTGCCTATCAAATAAGGAAGTAGTGATAGCGTTTCATAATAATGTCATACTTGTTTGTGACAATTTTATGATTTATCAAAAGGCGATTGCCACTATGTTAATTGCGATTTTTAGGCAGTTTTTTTTGCTTGGCTGCATGAGTTTTGGCGGCCCTGCCGCCCATTTAGGTTACTTTAAACATCACTTTGTTGATTCGCTGCGCTGGTTAAGTATCAATCGCTATTCACAGCTAATAAGCCTCAGCCAAGCTCTGCCTGGCCCTGGCTCTAGTCAGGTTAGCTTTGCTATTGGCGTAGAACGTGCTGGTGTTCTCGGTGGTATCACTGCGTTTATAGGCTTTACCCTGCCTTCGTTTTTGATCATGGTGCTAATTGCAATAAGTGCACATCAGTTTGATGCTGTTTATTTTGCTATTATTGCAGGTTTGAAACTATTTGCCGTGGTTATTGTTGCTGATGCGACCCTTAGTATGGCGAAAAGCTTTTGCACCAGTGCGGTACTTAAACTTCTGGCAATAATGAGTACTTTAGCACTGATTTTATTTCCTATGTTGGGCACTCAAATCGCCATTTTAGTAACCGCTGCCATTATCGGTGCTTTATGGCCTTTACTTAACTTAGCTAAATCTACAGAAAATGTTAGCAGAGAAAAAACCAACATCAATTGGATTGCTCTTAGCTTATTTGCACTACTACTTGCCATCAGCTTTATCCCACTTGGCGAAAACGCTGCGTTATTCGCGCCTTTTTACCAAGCAGGTGCCATGGTATTTGGCGGCGGACATGTTGTGTTGCCAGTACTTCAAGCGGGTGTGCCTACGTTAAGTGATGATCAATTTTTAACGGCTTACGCCAGTGCTCAGGCTATACCTGGACCGATGTTTACTATAGCGACCTACTTAGGCGCGCAGCTAACTACCGAGCAGCCAATGATGGGCGCAATCATAGCTACATTATTGATATTTTTACCCGGTTTTTTACTGATGCTGGCGTTTCAAAAAAGCTGGATAAACTTGGCCAGTAATCCTCGCTTTGCCAGCTCAATTGCAGCGCTTAATGCTACTGTAGTTGGCTTTTTGGCAGCTGCATTATATTCACCCATTTGGACTTCTGCCGTAAGCAATATTTGGCAAATTGCATTAGTGATTGCTGCGTTTGCATGGTTACGTATTAAAAAGCCACCTATTTGGTGGCTATTGTTATTGTTTATTGGTGTTGGCCTTGGACAGCATTATTGGGCACTTTAATGCTGGGTTTACCTGCCATATTGGCCCCGTCAGCTGGGCTTAATTGCCCACTGACACTTTGATAAGCGCGCAGCCCAAACACAGGTAATACGGCCAGTAAATGGTCCATAATTTCAGCTTGTAAGTGCTCGTACGATATCCAACGTTTGTCTTCACTGAAGCAGTAAAACTCAATCGGTAAGCCATGATTAAGCGGTTGTAGTTCACGCACCATAAGTGTGAGCGAGGTATTGATTTTACTGTGTTGTTTTAAGTAACCCTCTGCATAGCGACGAAATAGCCCTAAGTTCGACACCGGATCGGGAAGTGTGCCTAGTCGAATATATTCTTGCAGTGGTATAGCCGCTTCTATTTGCGCTTTAAAATCGTCATCAACTAAAAAGATGCTGTTCATATCAATGTTTAAAGAACGCTTGATGCGTCGCCCACCAGATTCTTGCATACCGCGCCAATTTTTAAATGAACCGGCCACCAGCATATAAGTAGGGATGGTCGTTATGGTGTTATCCCAGTTACGCACTTTTACAGTATTAAGTCCTAAATCAATTACTTCGCCATCGGCGCCGTAGTTATCTACTTGGATCCAATCTCCATAGGTCACTAAACGATTAGCGGCAATTTGAATGCTGGCGACAAAACCTAATATGGTGTCTTTAAATACTAATAAAGTAACAGCGGCGATCGCACCAAAACCAGAGAGAATATAAGTCGGCGATTTTTCAAGCACAATACTAACAATTAATATTGAACACACAATAAAGGTGATCAGCTTAACCACTTGAATTAAGCCTTGAATAGGTACTTCGCGAGCAAAGTCTAGTTGGTTATAAATAGCGCCAGCAATGCTCACTATGCTGCTAATAATAAAACCTATATAAATAATTAATAATGCTTGGCCAATGGTTTTAAGGATCTCTTGAGCAATTGCATTAACCGGATAAACACTATCAAATGTGGCTAAAAAAAGTACACAACATAACAAGCAAGCAATTCGTTTATTCAGCTTAGTTAACATAGGTGTCAATGAACCAATACGCTCAGGAGAGAGTTTAGTCACCACCTTTTGAATACCCGGTAACATTAAGCGACGAGTAAATAAGTAAACAAATAATAATGAAAGAATGCCAATTGATGAGGCGGTGATGGCACTGAGAAAAAAAGCATCGGGGACTTTTTCAAACCAAGGAGTAATTAGCTCCTGTAGGTGTGTTTTGCTCATGGTATTTCAATTTCCTTACTGGGTGTTAATTCAGTACTAGCTTGCTGAATATGAATAGCGCTTAATTGCTTATCTTTTTTTATCCATAAATTATTTAAATATTGCTGAAACTCGGCTCTAAATGCGTGATCTGTTTGGTAACTGCCAATCATCTGTGTATTTATTGGCATAACCTCAATAGTAATATGAATAGACTCCAACTCGCCTTTTAAAATATTACGACACACATGATCTGACTGACCGCTATACACTAAACTGGTGTTAAGCATAGCGTCAAACTGCTCGTTTAAAACCTCTAAGGCAAAAGCAGTTCCACCAGCCTTAGGCTTTAATAAATGCTGAAAAGGGCTTTGTTGATGCAGGTGCTTTTGCGCAGTAAAACGCGTACCTTCTACAAAGTTAACTATGGTTGTAGGATGATGACGAAAGTTACGGCAACTGCGCTTAGTACGCTCGACATCTAAGCCTTTTAAATTCGGATTTTTAGCCAATTGCGCTTTGGTCACTCGTTTCATAAAGGGCATACCCATCGCCCACGCACCAGTGCCAATAAATGGCACGTATTTAAGCTCATCTTTTAAAAAAAACTTAGGGGCTGGTAATGCATTTAACGAGCTTAATACCGCAATATCAAGCCAGCTAATATGATTACTGATTAGCAAATACCAACTGTTGGCATTCACCTCCCCACTAATATTAACTTTAATATCATTACAGCCTAGCCACAGCCCTAAGCGGTTACCTTTGCACCACCCTTTATACGCACTGTGTAATAATTTACTCACTACAGGTATGGGCAGCACTAATTTAACTAACCCTAGGGTAAGCACTAATGCGCCAAATATTATTAAATTAGCAAATAAAACACAGCCAACAATTAAGCCATTTAACCAATTAGGTAACCATTTTTTTAGCATAACTGTCAGCTCATTTTGTTATTTTTGTTTGAGATTAACCAACGTCTGGTTTTTTTCTTCCCACACGCGATTTAATTCACTTTGAAAGCGTACTCTAAAGTCAGGATCATTAGTGTAATCACCAATTAAGTCGTCACTAACGCCTTTTACTTCAACATGTACATCAATGTGTTTTACTTTACCGGCTGCAAAATCCATAAAGGTAGGAATGCCCTCAGGGTAATGAATAGTGACATTTACCACTTTAGAAATTTGCTCACCCATGGCTTGCATTACAAACGCCACACCACCCGCTTTCGGTTTAAGTAAGTGAGTAAACGGGCTATTTTGACGCGCATGCTTTTGCGCTGTAAACCGCGTCCCTTCAACAAAGTTAACCACACTGACTGGCATTTCTTTAAATTTTTCACAGGCTTTACGAGTGGTTTCTAAATCTTTACCACGCAACTTGGGGTTCTTTTTTAATTGGCTTTTACTAGTGCGGGTCATAAAAGGAAAGTCGAGTGCCCACCAACACAAACCTAAAACAGGCACGTAAATAAGCTCTTTTTTCAAAAAGAAGTTTAAAAAAGGTATTTTTCGGTTAAACACCCGCTGTAACACTAAAATATCCACCCAGCTTTGGTGGTTAGCAATGACTAAGTACCAATCTTTTAATTTAAGCTCTTCAAGGCCAATAACATTAAGTTTTGTTGGCGTTAATAACGTTTGATTTAACGTGTTGAAGGTCACCCAAATAGAGGCACATTGCTTGGCCGTCCAGCTCATTAATTTTTGAAGTCCCTTAATTGGGATTAACTTAACGATGCCACAAATAAAAATAGGCACAAACCAAAAAAGAGTGTTTATTGTATAAAAGAAAATACTAAATACACTGCGAATAACTGACATTACTTCTATTCCTTTAAATATCGCGCAGCCACTAGGACCGCGCTTAACTATGCAACTAAATTAATCTTCAAAATAGGTGTAGCCCTCAAGCCCTGCATTGAG
The DNA here is from genome assembly GCF_005886135.1 of Pseudoalteromonas sp. S4741. Classification (NCBI taxonomy): domain Bacteria; kingdom Pseudomonadati; phylum Pseudomonadota; class Gammaproteobacteria; order Alteromonadales; family Pseudoalteromonadaceae; genus Pseudoalteromonas; species Pseudoalteromonas sp. S4741. The sequence goes on from NZ_PNCN01000037.1 coordinate 8,311, forward strand.
CTCGGCTAGATACCCTTCTTTACAGTGTTCTGATACATCAAGTTTATTAATTTGAGTGGCAAAGTTATCAGCTAATAACTCGCTATCATAATCAACAAATTTTAATACATCCTTAACGCTGTCACCTTTAATGGCATTGGTTAATACATATCCTTGCTCATTAAGCTCAACATGGACTGAGTCGGTATCACCAAATAGGTTATGTAAGTCACCTAAAATCTCTTGGTATGCCCCCACCATAAACATGGCAATATGATACTGCTGACCTTGTGTATATTCAGGGATAGGTAAACTTGTTTCAATACCTGCACCTTCAACGTACTCACGTATTTGCCCGTCAGAATCACAAGTAATGTCTTGGATAATCGCGCGCTGAGTAAGCGGCTGCGTTAGGTTTTCGATGGGCATAACCGGAAATAACTGCTGAATACCCCATACATCAGGTAATGACTGAAACAATGAAAAATTCACAAACAGTTTATCGGCTAGTTTTTCGTTTAAATCATCCAGCACTTCGCGGTGAGCTCTTGCATTAGAGCTTAATGAAGCACGAACACGATGTAAAATAGTAAAGTAAAGCTGCTCTATTTTCGCCCACTCTAGCATGCTCACTAAACCATGCACGTATTGATCGTGTGCTTCGCTAAATAAGTGCATAGCGTCATGATATATTTCAAGTGCCATACGTGGGTTCAAACGTTGTAAGCATTGCCACATTTCATCTAGCACTAATGCGCTGTTTTCCAATGGCGGTTTTGGGTTTAAATGATTCGGTGCTTTTTCTACATCAATGACATCGGTGATCAACACTGCATGATGAGCCGTTAATGCACGGCCAGATTCTGTAATAATCGCAGGATGCGTTAAGTTATGCTGATCGCACACATCGGCAAATGCATTCACTACATTACGTGCGTATTCTTCGACTGTGTAGTTCATTGAGCAGGCACTTCGTGAGCCTGAACCTTCGTAGTCAACGCCAAGCCCGCCACCCACATCAACCGTATTTAGCGGTACACCGTATTGAGTTAATTCAGCAAAATGGCGAGCACATTCGCGCAAGGCACGATGAATATCACGAATATTGGCGATTTGAGAACCAATATGAAAATGCACCATTTGCATTAAATGCAACTTGTTATGTTGCTTAAGTACTTCCACTGCACTAAGTACTTGCCCTGCGGTTAAACCAAACTTACCTTTTTCACCACCGGTATTTTGCCATTTACCTTTACCAACCGAATTTAAGCGAATGCGAATACCAATAGCAGGCTCAATACCTAAATTATCAATTTCTTCAAGCAATGTGGTTAGCTCAGAGAGTTTTTCGACCACAATTTTAACGTTGTGCCCCATTGCTTGACCAATACAGGCTAAACGTAAAAACTCACTGTCTTTGTAGCCGTTGCATACAATTGTAATAGGCTCTTTCGCCACCCCTAAAATGGCCATTAGTTCAGGCTTAGAACCGGCTTCAAGCCCCACTAAGCCACTTGGGTGAGCTAATAACTTACTCACAACAGAGCGCTGCTGGTTTACTTTAATAGGATAAACACAGGTGTATTTGCCGTTATATTCTCGGTTAGTGCGCGCTTGAGTAAAGGCATTGGTGAGCGTATCGACACGATTTTTTAAAATATCAGTAAAGCGCACCAGTACGGGCAATGTTAACCCTTGTTGCTTAAATTGCTCAGTAAGCTGACTTAAAGAAATGGCAGGTTTTGTTTGGTCGCCATCAGGATAGGCTATCAACTCACCTTGTGCGTTAATATCAAAATAACCATCGCTCCAATGAGCAACATTGTATGTAGCACGTGCTGTTTCTAAACCCCAAGTCATGGCAACTCTTCTTTATTAAATTAGGTGTAAAGGGGCATTTTAATACGTCACTATCTGCTAAGCTAACAAAAATTGAACTTTCCCCTCTTTATAGCTAACTTTATTCGCTAAAGAGAGTAAAATTTGATTGAGCAATAGGCCAAGCACTGGCAGAATTGCCTCCTTTTTTTCATACTCAACCAAAAGTGTAACAACAACTATGGCAAATTTAGATCAAAGTAAGTGGTTTACTGAAATTAGCGACCGCGATGGCAGCGCATTTTCATTACGTATTAACAAAAAGTTAGATGAAAAACAGTCTCCTTTTCAAAAAGTAGAAATGTTTGAAACCACAGACTTTGGTAATTTAATGATCATTGATGGTTGTACTATGGTAAGCAGCCGTGAAAACTTTTTTTACCACGAAATGATCAGCCACCCAGCATTACTGGCGCATCCAAACCCAAAAAACGTAGTTATTATTGGTGGCGGCGATTGCGGTACATTACGTGAAGTGCTCAAGCACCCTAGTGTAGAAACTGTTACACAAATCGATATTGACGAAGTGGTTACCCAAATGTCGTTAAAGTACTTCCCTGAGTTATGTGAATCAAATAACGACCCACGTGCTACTGTGATGTTTGACGATGGCATTAAATACATGCGCGAAGCAGCTGGTGAGTCTATTGATGTAGTGATTGTTGATGGTACTGATCCGGTAGGCCCAGGTGAAGGTTTATTTAACCATGCGTTTTATACTAGCTGTTTAAACGCACTTCGCCCTGGTGGAATACTGGTACAACAAAGTGAATCGCCATTAATGCATATGCCACTGTTGGTTGAAATGCGCGAAGCTATGCTAAATGTTGGTTTTAACGATTTACAAACACTCCCATTCCCACAACCTATTTACCCAAGTGGGTTATGGTCAGTGACGCTAGCTCGCAAATCTGAGGTATTTAATGGCTTTAGAGAAGACGGCGCAGCAATAATTGCACAGCATAGTGAATACTACAATGGCGGCATTCATCACGGTGCACTCGCAACACCTAATTACATGAAACGCGCTTTTGATAAAAAATAATAAGTTATAAATACAAAACAGGGCTCGCTAGAGCCCTTTTTTATGTGTTTAATTACATTGAATACGTTTGCAGTCATCTCGTAATAACCCCACCTTCACTTTATGCTCATAGTCTACAATTTGACATAAAGGACACACAATGAGATTACCTTTACTGCTAGTTGCTTTACTTTCAAGCAGCGCTTTTGCAAAAGAAGCCATGCTGGAATCGCCTGATCAAAAAATTAAAATCATCATATCTGATCAATCTTCATCTCCTTACTATTCTATTAGCTTTAATGGTAAACCTGTTATTGCGCAGTCACATTTAGGTTTTAGATTTAAAAGCCAAGCGCCATTTGATGAAGGTTTTGTTATTAGTGAAGTAACCCACTCACAGACAGATAGCCAATGGCAACAGCCTTGGGGTGAGCGCCAAACCGTTGTCGACAAGCACAATGAAATTGCCGTTACCTTTAATAAACCCGCCCCCCACGGTGGCACATACACAGTGCGATTTAAAGCCTTTGATAGCGGTGTGGGATTTCGCTATGAAGTCCCTAAACAAGCCGATTTTGAAAAAACAGAAATTACTAAAGAGCTGACCGAGTTTGCCATCGCCGGTGCCGATAAAGCCACCGCATGGTGGATACCTGCTCGCGGTTGGAATCGTTACGAATATGTCTACAACACCACAGCCTTACAAGATGCTGCACTCGCTCACACCCCTTTTACCTTTAAAAATGGTAACGGTGTACATGTCAGCATTCATGAAGCAGCCCTAGTCGATTATGCGGGCATGGTGCTTAATCAACGTCGCCCAGGCACTTTTAGCGCCGATTTAACGCCATGGTCAGATGGTATAGCAGTCAAAAAGCACGGTGCATTTAATACGCCTTGGCGCACCATTCAAATTGGCGAACATGCGGTAGACTTAGTTAATTCAGATATTATTTTAAATCTAAATGAGCCAAATAAGCTCGGTGATGTGTCCTGGGTTAAACCAGGCAAATACGTAGGTATTTGGTGGGGCATGCACATCAATGAGAATACTTGGGGTAGTGGCGAAAAACACGGTGCTACCACAAAAAATACTAAATACTACATGGACTTTGCCGCAAAATACGGCTTTGATGGTGTATTAGTGGAAGGTTGGAACACCGGTTGGGATGGCGACTGGTTTTTTAATGGCGATGTATTTAGTTTTACCCAACCATATGATGACTTTGATATTGAGGAGCTTACCCGCTACGGTAAGCAAAAAGGGGTGCAGTTAATTGGCCACCATGAAACCTCAGGTAACGTAACAAATTATCGTAATCAAATGGAAGACGCTTTTGCGCTTTACGAGCAATCAAATGTAAGCCAAATTAAAACCGGTTATGTGGCCGATGGTGGCAATATTAAACGCATTGATGAAAATGGCATTGCCCGTTTTGAGTGGCATGACGGCCAATTTATGGTTAATGAGTACTTATACAACGTTAAGCTAGCTGCAAAACATAAAATAAGTATTAATACTCATGAGCCAATAAAAGACACCGGCCTTCGCCGTACTTACCCTAATTGGATTGCTCGTGAAGGTGCTCGCGGCCAAGAATTTAACGCATGGGGCACGCCACCCAATCCACCTGAGCACATTCCAATGCTTGCTTTTACGCGTATGCTTGCAGGCCCAATGGACTTTACGCCAGGTATTTTTGACATGAGTTTTAATGGCTTAGGTGGCGATACAAATCGCCCGCAAACAACGCTGGCAAAGCAATTAGCACTTTATGTCGTAATGTACAGCCCAATTCAAATGGCGGCTGATTTACCTAAAAATTATTTAGCTAAGCCCGATGCTTTTCAATTTATTCAAGACGTACCGACCGATTGGCAACAAAGTATTGCGCTTGATGGAGAAGTAGGCGACTTTATTGTATTTGCACGTAAAGAACGTAAACGCGATCAGTACACCGGTAATGACTGGTACTTAGGCGCTGTAACTGATGAAAACGCCCGCACCATTGAGGTTAAACTCGACTTCTTAGATAAAGATAAACAGTTTGAAGCGCAAATCTACAAAGATGGTGTTAAGGCAGAGTGGAAGAACAACCCTTACGATTTAAAAATAGAAAAACGCACTGTTACCGCAAATGATAAACTCACACTAAAATTAGCCACCAGTGGTGGTACAGCCATTCGTTTTAAAGCACTATAAAATGGTTAAAGCTATCCGCATATAACGGCGGATAGCTTTATTTAGTTTTGATTAACCACTTTAACCGGTAAATATATTTGCGCACTTAAACCACCTTCAGGGCGATTAGAGAGCACAACCTTGCCATTATGCATGTCTATAATGCGTTTAATAATAGCTAAGCCTAAACCACTGCCTTCACTGCCTCGTGCAGCGTCACCTTGCTTGAATGGTTCGAACACTGATTCTAATTCACTCTCAGGAATACCTGGGCCATTATCGTTAACCGCAATAATGACGTACTTTTTATTGCTATTAAAATAACTTTGCACCTCAATATCCCCTTGCGAGTAACGCAGTGCATTTTCAATCATATTCGTCACTACTCGCTTAATAGCCACTGAGCTTATGGGAATATTACCTAGGTTAGGATTGCTTTCAAACGTAATAACACGTTGATGCTTTAATTCACTTTGTACGACTTCGGCTACTAACGCATTGATATCTTCATAGCTTTGTTCTTCACAATTATGATGGCGTAAATATTCAATAAACTGATCAATAATGCCATTCATATCTTCAATGTCGTAAATAATACCTTCGCGTAAATAATCATCTTCATCAACCATCATTTCTGTGGCTAACCTAATACGGGTAAGCGGTGTGCGTAAGTCGTGAGAGACACCGGCCATGAGTAATCGACGATCATTTTCAAGGGCTGCAATACCTCGCGACATTTGGTTAAAAGCCCGCGTTACCTCAATAACTTCACTTGAGCCTTGTTCTTGTAACTTAGTACTAAAATCACCAACACCTACTTTTATTGCCGCTTGTTGCAGTGCTTTTAATGGTCGGTTCAAATGCCTTGCAAATAACCACCCGCCTAAGACACTTAAGAAGCCTATACTGGATAAGTAAAAAGTTAGAAATTCAAGATTACTTTCTTTAAATCCGGTTAAGGGAACTTTAACCCAATAGCCCGGTGCTTGCGGGGCTTCCACCCAATAAATAAGTGGTTCGGTTTGACTAATGCGTACCCGAGAAAACCCATTCAACTGCTCTGACATACTTCGCGATAGCCCTGAATACTCACGACTTTGTCCTAAGCCATTGCGCATCGCTTCACGCTGAGTCATCACCTCAATACCGGTTATTTCAAAAAACTTTTCTGAAACTTCATCGGTTACTTCAACACCATCTTCCCAGTCAATAAATACAGTTTTAATTTGCTTAGCGAGCATCAAATTAACTTGCTCAATGGTGGGTTTAACAACATATAAACTTACTGTGACGTAGGATACAATTTGGTTAATCAGCAACAAAGCTGCCACTAAAAAAACAGTTTGCCCAAACGCACTACGTGGAAACATCCCCATAATTATTACTTTTCACCATCAGGAACAAACACATAACCTAATCCCCATACAGTTTGAATATAACGCGGGTTAGCCGCATCCACTTCTATCATATGGCGAAGGCGTGACACTTGCACATCAATACTACGCTCTAGCGCACTGTAATCACGACCTCTTGCCAAGTTCATTAATTTATCACGACTTAACGGCTCTCGAGGGTGAGATACCAACGCTTTTAATACGGCAAATTCACCACTTGTGAGCGATACGGTATTATCCCCTTCGCTCATTTCTCGTGTGGCTAAATTTAAGGTAAATTTACCAAACTTGATTAAATTCTCTTCTACTGAGGGCGCCCCTGGCACTTCTTTTGATTGGCGACGTAAAATTGCTTTTATGCGGGCAAGTAACTCACGTGGATTAAACGGTTTAGGAATATAATCGTCAGCACCGAGCTCCAAACCAATAATGCGGTCTACTTCATCACCTTTAGCGGTCAACATCACAATTGGGATTTGGTTTTCTTTTTGACGTAACCGTCTGCAAATAGAGAGCCCGTCTTCTCCGGGCAGCATTAAATCAAGCACCATTAAGTGAAAATTTTCACGCTCAATAAGCCTATCCATTTGCTGTGAATCGGCGGCTGTTCTAACAATAAATCCTTGCTCTACTAAATAGCGCTCAAGCAAACTGCGCAAACGTTTATCGTCATCAACCACTAATACTTTTACTGTCTCTTGTCCCATAATCTGTTGCTTATTTTTATAATTTATTAATAGTTAATATAAATGAAAAACTTAATAATAAAAAACTAATTAAGTGCTTAGATTGTTACTGAACATTTCAAACCCATTGGTGGCTATTTTATCTCGACAAGCTGCCTTTATTTTAATACCGTGCCACACATGAAACTTAAACAAGAATACGGCGTGAAAACAAACTTAATTACTCGCGAAGGTTATTTACAACTTCAGCAAGAACATGACCATCTTTGGAATGTAAAACGCCCAGAAGTCACTAAAATTGTGAGTTGGGCTGCAAGCCTTGGTGATCGCTCTGAAAATGCAGACTATCAGTATAACAAGCGTCTATTACGCCAAATAGACCGCCGAGTGCGCTATCTACGTAAGCGCATCCCCGATTTAAAAATTGTTGATTACTCACCCGTGCAAGACGGTAAAGTTTTTTTTGGTGCTTGGGTTGAAATAGAAAACGAGGCTGGGGAGTGTAAGAAGTTTAGAATTGTCGGTCCCGATGAAATTTATGATCGCAACGATTACATTTCTATTGACTCACCGATGGCGCGAGCACTATTAAAAAAACAAGTAGACGATGATTTTGAGGTCATGACCCCTCAAGGTGCTAAGCAATGGTATGTAAATAGTATTTCCTACCAAAAATAAAACGGCTTAGTCTTGATTCAGATCATATTAACTTTTTATTGTTTATATTATCTGGGTACGCTATAACTAAAGCAACTCAAGTTATGATGTATTAATTTGAGAGTAGTTAATTAAGGTCGTCACTATGTCAAACATTACAGCGCGCATATTACAAAATGCCCTATTGTTTACACTCTTTATGAGTGTAAGTTTGACATTGCATGCAACACCCAAAAATACGCAAATTGATGCTGGTTTTACACCTGCAGAATTTATTGTTTGCGATTCTCCTGACCAAGCAAACCTCGACACCGATATAGACTCTCATGTCGGTGTTATTGCGCTTAGAGAAATTCAACCACTTCCTTTAGCGTTTTACTTTCATTATGAAAGCAGCCTTTTAGTCACACCTTACAGCCATGCACACCCGCGAGCGCCACCCGTTATTTAGTTTAATAACTTGCTTTTAAACATTATTAAATTTTATAACTAATTAGGTGGATATTATGTCTAACTTTAAAGAACTCCGTACCCAAGATATTTCTCATGGCACTATTGCGAATACATTTACTAATGAAGCTGTCATTGATTTAACTTCACCTGCTACACAAGTGGTGACTAGTTTTACTGATACAAGCCCGATGCGTGCATCGTTTGATACAACAATTGAACAAGCGTCAAAACAGTTAACGACTCAACGCTCTGATTTTATTTTGGTAACTGGTGAGCAGCAAAAGCTAATAGGTATAGTGGCGAGTGCTGATTTACAAAGCTCAAAAATCATGATTTTAGCACAGCGTTTAGGCTTGCCTCGTAGTGAAATTAGCTTGCGCTATTTAATGACACCGCTAAGTAATTTAATGGGTGTAAGTATGAAAAGCTTAAGCTACTCATGCATTGGTGATGCACTGCAAACTATGGAACATCATGGCGCTATGTTTTTATTAGTCACTGCGGCTAATAATGAAATAAGTGGTTTAATTTCAGCACGCGATATAGCACGTAAGCTGCAAATTCCTGTTCATATTAGTCCAATAGCGCACACATTTAGTGAAGTACTCGAAAGTATAGAGCACCCTCACTAAATCAGCTTTTTATTAGTATAGTTCCAACCCCAGTAATGGCATCTTAAAGCAAGTAAAATAGCTTGCTTTAAGAGCTTTTTATTACCTTCCCCTGTGATATTATTCAAGACATTGACGCATCAGTTAACTTCTTAGCTGGTCTTATTTTTTGTATTAAAAGGTTTTTGCATGAGCGATATCTCTGCACGTTTAGCAACTGAGCTAAATGCACAACAGCAACAAGTGGTTGCTGCAACAAAGTTACTTGATGAAGGTGCAACCGTCCCCTTTATTGCCCGTTACAGAAAAGAAGTGACCGGTGGATTAGATGACACCCAACTACGCCTTCTAGAACAACGTTTGTCTTATTTACGTGAACTTGAAGAGCGTCGTGGCTTTATTCTATCGACGATAGAATCTCAAAATAAGCTTACCGGGGAATTAGCAGCTGATATAAAAGCAGCGCAAAGTAAAACCGAGCTTGAAGATTTATACTTGCCTTATAAGGCAAAGCGTCGCACTAAAGGTCAAATCGCTATTGAGGCCGGTTTAGAACCTCTTGCTAAGGCGTTATTTAACGACCCAATGCTCGACCCAGAAGCTGAAGCCGCTTACTATATTAATGCCGATAAAGCCATTATTGATACAAAAGCAGCCCTTGATGGTGCCAAATTTATTCTAATGGAGCGTTTTGCTGAAGACGCTAAATTACTCGCTAAGTTTAGAAGCCATATTAGTCAAAATGGGGCGATTGAGAGTAAGTTAATTGATGGGCAAGAACAAGCAGGTGCTAAATACAGAGACTACTTTGAACATCAAGAGCCGTTAAAAAAAGTGCCCTCGCACCGTGCATTAGCCATGCTAAGAGCACGTAATGAAGGCATTTTACAGTTAACGATTAACCCTGAGCCAAGTGCTGAAAATCCAGCCCAGTTATGTGCCCAAATGATCAGTGATCATTATCGCCTAGATATTAAAAACAAACCTGCTAGTGCATGGTTATTAACTGTGGTGCAGTGGGCATGGAAAATTAAGCTTGGGCTACACTTAGAAAATGAGTTTTTAGCCGCAATGCGTGAAAAAGCCGAAACCGGTGCTATAGACGTATTTGCTAAAAATTTAAAAGATTTATTAATGGCAGCGCCTGCAGGCCCTCGCACGACACTTGGTTTAGATCCCGGCTTGCGTACCGGCTGTAAAATTGCGGTAGTCGATAGCACAGGAAAACTGCTCGCTACACAAACAATCTTCCCACATGCACCACAAAATCATTGGGATAAATCACTGCGCACGCTCGAGCAATTATGTCGCCAACATAAAGTTGAGCTTATTGCGATTGGTAACGGCACTGCTTCTCGCGAATCAGATAAACTAGTTGGTGAGCTTATCAAGGCAAATACGGAGCTTAAACTAAATAAAATCATGGTCAGTGAAGCCGGCGCTTCGGTGTATTCTGCGTCTGAATTTGCCGCTAATGAGTTCCCAGATTTAGATGTATCTTTACGCGGTGCAGTATCTATTGCACGTCGCCTACAAGATCCATTAGCTGAACTAGTTAAAATAGAGCCTAAGTCTATCGGTGTAGGCCAATATCAACACGATGTATCACAAAGCCAACTTGGGCAAAGCCTAATTTCTGTAGTAGAAGACTGTGTAAACAGTGTGGGGGTTGATTTAAATATGGCCTCAGTGCCTTTGCTTGCACGTGTTTCTGGCTTAAACAAAACGTTGGCTCAAAACATTGTAAACTACCGTGACACGAATGGGTCATTTACAAAACGTAGTCAGTTGAAAAAAGTAGAACGCTTAGGGCCAAAAGCATTCGAACAAGCGGCTGGGTTTTTACGCATTAATAATGGCAGCGATCCGCTAGATAACTCATCAGTTCACCCCGAAGCATACCCTATCGTTAAGCGTATTTGTGAACATAACCAGGTAGACGTAAATAACTTAATTGGTAACAGTGAATTTTTAAGTAAACTCGCTGCAAACGACTATATTGACGATAAATTTGGCTTACCAACCGTGACTGACATTATTAGCGAGCTTGATAAACCAGGTCGCGATCCACGTCCTGAATTCAAAACCGCGGAGTTTAAAGCCGGTGTTGAAAAAATTAGTGACCTCAAGCCTGGTATGATTTTAGAAGGTGTGGTTTCTAACGTTGCTAATTTTGGTGCATTTGTTGATGTAGGTGTTCATCAAGATGGACTCGTGCATATTTCAGCTATTACTAACAAGTTTATTTCTGACCCACGCGAAGTGGTTAAAGCAGGTGACATTGTTAAAGTAAAAGTGGTTGAAGTCGATGCTGCTCGTAAACGCATTAGTTTTACTATGCGCCTGGATGACGACATAGACACCAGCAATAAAGCGACACCGCAAAAGCCTCGCAGCAATAATACCAACCAAGCACGAGCGCCTAAGCCTAAACGCGATACAGGCAATGCGATGATGGGGAATGCCTTTGCTGACGCCTTTGCTAACGCAAAAGTGAAAAAGTAATTTAAACGATATATTTAAAAATAAAAAAAACCGCCTAGGCGGTTTTTTTTATGCATTTTAAATAAGCTAAATTTGCGCTGAAAATTCGCTCTGGATCGCGGGGGATGTCGCCAGTTGATAAAAGCTAGCAATGCGTCCTGCACGCGCTTCAACTTCAATATCACGCGATTGCTCTTCGCTTTTAGCGGTTTTTACTTCTGAACTTTCACTATTAGAAAACGACGCACTGACTCTGCTTTTATCTTCGCTGCTGTCTTCGTCATCAGCTGAAGCTAACTCAGCTTGTGCGGCAGCCATTTTCTGTGTGGCGTCTGCCGCAATCGCTCTGTCGGCACCTGAGGGTTCTGCTGGTGCTAGTGCAGCAGCACGTACCGTTTGCATTTTATCGATGGTTGCTTGCGGATCGCCATTGATAACCCCAACATCAATCGGTACTTCACCACCTACGGCATAATTAGTGCCATCGGGGCCTCTTTGGTATTCGTAACTGGGTGAACCGGCATATTGTCCACCAACAGCGGCATGCGCTTGCTCGTGGGTTCGCACTTCGGTATTACGAGCTTTGAGCTCTTTAATTTGTTGCTGTTCTTGCTCAAGTTTAAGCTCTTCTTGCTCACTAACTTCTTCGGCAGCTTGCTGTTTTTCTTGCTCGGCATCATCTTGATCACTATCAGCATTGCCTTCGCGTTGTTCAATAGTTTTGTTGTCTGCAATTTTGCCGCTTGCAGTATAAGTTGAACTATCGCTGTTACCAGGTAGTTTGGCTTTTTCTGCATCACTTTGAGCTTTGTTTTCAGTACTACCGGCGGTGTTTGCAGCGGCTGGGGGAATGACTTCACGTAACTGATTGTCACGCCGAGCAGTCTCCGTATAAACATTTGCAGTGTTTATATTGATAGACGGAAACGGCGTGACGATATTCATGAGGAATTACACTTTAATATCAACTAAAGTGCCTAGTACATCATCTGCAGTTTGAATTGATTGCGTGTTAGCCTTGGCATTAAACTCTTCAACTTTTAAGTTTACTAATGCATCATCAATTCGTGCAGGTTGAGATACCGGCGCGGTTACGGCTTCTTCAGGGCGAGCAGCCGTTAATTGACGTTGCTGCGCTAATTGAGAATCATCTTGCTGCTCTATGCTGGCACGGTTAATCTCAGCGCTGGCCTTTTCAATACCTTGGCTGGCTCTATTAAACCCTTCAACACCGCTATTAAATACAGATCCAATCGGCATAATAATAAACCTCAACCAAATAAATATTGTTTAATTATCGCTCAAAAATCACGCAAAATAAAGCTTTAAACCGCTGTATTCATGGCTTTGCTTCAAAGCATTGATTTAACGGCAGATAAAAATTCGTTTTTATGAGAAATAAATGGCGCATGGGATGCTTTGTCTATCACTTCGTACTCAAAGCCAGAATTAAGTGCGACCATTTTTTCAATTGCTCGATAAGGAACGAGAGAGTCTAAACGCCCAAAAATTCCACTAATCGCGACGGGACAGTGAGAAAATAATTCACGTAAGTCTTCACTTTGCAATATATCCAACCCCGCACTTAATGCTTGATTACTCGGCGGCGGTGACTGACTCAATAGTTGTTTTAGCTGTTTTACATCATCTCGCGCCGACTCACTGCCCATCGCTTGAATCGCCAAAAAGCGCTCTATCGTTTTTGAACGCTCTTGCAATAGCTGTTCTTTAAACTGTGTGAGCACTTTAGGTTTAATACCTTCCCAGGGCAATTGCTCTACAAAAAAAGGAGTGGAGGCAACTAAAATAACTTTTGACACTTTTTCTGGCCAATGTTTGGCAATATAAATGGCAAACAAACCGCCTAAAGACCATCCCATCAAAACAGATTGTGGTTTCAATTGCTGACTCACCAGCTGAGCTGCATCATGTAAAGTATACGGATCCAAAGAGACATCATGATCACCGTAACCAGGTAAGTCTAAACAATGTACCTTACCAGAATATAAAAATTCTAATTCTGGTTTTATTAACTGCCACACGCCTTGGTTCATTCCCCAACCATGCAACAACACACATTCATTTTGCATATTTGCCTAACCTCAACCAAACTTAAATCTATGATAGCGTTTTAGGGGAAGTTTGTAATGAGGAGAATCAGCGAATGAAACTTAGCCTAACTGATTGGCTGTTTCCCTCGTATTGCGTGTTGTGCCAGAATCAGATACACAGCTCACTGGGACTATGTCAGTTTTGTTTAGATGACCTGCCTTTGCTAGATTTGGCTGAGTATGACAATTTATTTTACCGCCCAGATATTGTAGAAATGTTTCCTAACTGCAGCTTTGAGAAACTATTTGCCTGCGCTTTTTATCAACCCCCTTTTGATTTATGGCTAAAACAACTCAAATTTAATAATCAAATTCATTACAAAAAAGCACTACAGCAAGTCATCAAAAAACAACTTACTATTTTTACTAATAAACAGCATTTAGCTACTGCTGTATTTATTATTTTACCTTTGCACAAGTCGCGTTTTTTTAGTCGAGGATTTAATCAGGTTACCCAAGTATGGCTGCCTTGTTTGTCATCCTTTAATGTCTTGAATAATGTTTTAATACGCAATAAAAACACCTCGGCACAGTCACAACTGAGCAAAACAAAGCGGATAAAAAATTTACAGCAGGCTTTTTCATGTACTGCCAATTTAGAGGGTAAAACGGTGGTCATTATTGATGATATTATGACCACAGGTGCAACACTCAATGCAGCTACCTTGTCGCTAAAAGAAGCGGGCGCTAAACAAGTCTGGGCATTTACGACCTGTTTAACGCCACTTTAGATTTAGTTACCACTGACACGAAAGGTATGACCGAAAAATAAAGCGTTACTTAATAATCGGCTGGTGCCATACCAGTAACCTCTAAATACAGGGTTGTCTGTCATCGCAATCACACTACCTCGACCATAAGAGTGAGCCATTAGCGCAGCACCACCGGCCACTTGCTCTACATTAACCGCATCAGTAAAACCAGCAAGTAACGGCTGTTGTGTATAGGTGAGTATATTTACAAACGGCGCTTGCGAGGCTTCAAGTAACCAGGTACTGTTTTTAAATACTGGCAGAGTGTCACGCTTAAATGAAAACGTCAGTGGGTGCGTAGTATCTACATCAGTATTAAATATAGCGCCTGCAATACGCTGGCGACCCGCTAGATGGTCTTTGTCTGCATATTTTAAACCTTGAGTATCAAATGCGCTGGCAACATCTTTACGTGATAAGTAGTTTGCTTTTAATAACTGCTGATCAGCTAAGAACTTTGCCCCACCTTTATGACCCCAAATAACGCCGCCTTTTCTCACCCAGCTTTTAATTGCCACTTTGTCGGTATCAGATAACGTCGAATAATCGCCATGCGCCAAAACAATATGGCTGTAATTACTGAGCTCTAAAGACGCTAAACGATTCATTTCAACAATGGTTGGCGCTACGCCTACAAAGCGATCTAGGTAATACCACACTTCACCTGCTTCATATTGGCTAACCCCTTTACCGCCAACTAATAACACCTTAGGCGCAGAAACAACCGCCATAGAGCGCGAGCCTAAGTCGGCACCTTTACTGGTTAAGCCTGTGGTAATTGGCTTAATTTCAATATCAAATTGGCTTTGTGCTTGGTTTAGCTTTGCCACCCAATCAGTCTCTGTTTGCAGTCCTGCAGGGATAATAATACTGCCAGCATCAAAATTTATCTCATTACTCGTTGATGTTGCGGTTAATGGTTTTAATGCAACACGTGCTTTAATACCTTGCTGTAACAGACTATTGAGCATTTTTGGGGCAAGCATGTCGTCCCAAGCAAATCCATAGGCATAGTTTTTAGTTAGCGGCGTTAAAACAGGCTGTTTTGCTTTTTGCCAAGCCGTAGTATCAACCTCTAATCCCCAGCGGCTGTTTACTTTAGCAAATGGTAAATTAAACGCATGCGCTAATGTCCAACCTGATACATCGTAAAAAGTGTTATCGGCAAAGTTTTGCTGTTCACTAAAAATAGCTTTAACTAATCGGTATTGTGGTTGCGCAAGCGGCACAAAATAGCTATTAGCGGTAAAGTTTTTACCTTCAGCTTTTAGTCCCTCTTTAACTGGATAAGCATTAATTTGGTGCTGTTTAAGTATGCTTAAAAAATCGTTAATACGTGTTTTGTCTTCCCCACCTTGAACAATATAACCTTGATAGTCTTCATCTTTGGCAAGCTCAACCGCTTTGTTATAAAAGTTAGCCTGATACTCAAGTAAAGCTTGGCGGTTATCAATCGCCGCTTTAAACGTTGATAAGCTCGTTAAAAGTTGGTTTTTAATCGTAAACGCAAAAGTTAGCGGGCCATTGATCGTTTCTTGAATATGGCCACGAGAACTTGCTTGTTCAAATAAAATACCGACACCACCATTTACATCAGGGTAAGTTGAACCTTTGCCATAATAAAAGTCATCAAAGCTTTCTTCTGTAAAATACAGTGCATTGTTTTCATCTAAAGTTTTTGCATGATAATTTGCAATTGCTTTTGTTAAGCTCACATTTTCTTCAGGGGTAATGGGGTGTTTACGACTTGGGATCCCTGGTTGAAAAAAGTAGCTACTGTTTGGTCCCATTTCATGAAAGTCAGTTAAAATATTAGGTTTCCAATAATGAAACTTGGCTATACGCGCTCGCGACTCAGGGTGCTGCAGTAAAAGCCAATCACGATTTAAATCAAACCAGTAATGATTGGTACGGCTACTTGGCCAGCTCTCTACATGCTCACGCGTTTGCGGATCTGACGATAAGTTCATTCCACGATTACTATTAGCCCAATTAGCAAAACGTGCTAAGCCGTCTGGGTTAAGCGACGGGTCGAGTAAAATCACCGTGTTGTTAAGTAGCTCATTTATTTCATCACCTTGCGCGGCTGCTAAATAATAAGCCACTAGCAAGGCAGCATTACTCCCTGACGATTCGTTACCATGAACACTGTAACCCATCCACACAACACTTGGCTGCTCCGCTGTTTTATTGTTTGAATTATTTAGGCGAGCTAAGTGTGCTTGGCGAGTTTGCTCTATATTTTTTAGTTTGTTCGCTGCGGTAATAGTGAGCATAACTAGTGGGCGCTGCTCGTGGGTACGACCTATTACTTCAAAATTAATTCGATCACTTTTTTGAGCTAAAATTTCCATGTAGCGAACAAGTTGGTCATGCCTTACATGCCATTCACCCACTTGATAACCAAGTACTTTTTCAGGTGTTGGAATGCTGGGATCAAATTCAACCTGTTGCTCAAAAAAATACGACAAGGGCTTTGCCACACTTGAAAAACTGGCTAGTATCACCATTACTGTTAATATAAACTGCATATAAATCACTCTAAAAATGCTTGTTAATTGCACGCTACCATTGCTTAAAATAGATGCCAACTTTTTTCGCTCAACACTAGCCGCAACACGATGAGCGGAGTATGATATGCAGTATCCGAGTAATTTAGTCAAGTATAGACGGTTTTATGATTTCAATTTCCGAAACAGCGCAAGCGCATTTTGCTAAGCTATTAGCAGATCAATCTCAACAAACGAATATTCGTGTGTTTGTTGTTAATCCTGGTACATCACAAGCTGAATGTGGTGTTTCTTATTGCCCAGAAGACGCGGTAGAAGAGAGCGATATTCGCCTAAACTTTAACGGTTTTGACGCTGTTGTTGATGCCGAAAGCGCGCCTTTTTTAGCCGAAGCTGAAATTGATTTTGTTACTGACAAAATGGGCACTCAGCTAACTCTAAAAGCGCCTAACGCTAAAGCACGTAAGCTAGGTGAAGACGCAAGCCTAAATGAACGCGTTCAACACATGCTAGAAACAGAAGTTAACCCACAACTTGCAAATCATGGCGGGCAAGTAAGCTTAGTAGAGATCACCGCTGCTGGTGTTGCTGTGCTTCAATTTGGTGGTGGTTGTAATGGTTGTTCTATGATTGATGTCACACTAAAAGAAGGCATTGAAAAAGAAATGATTGCTAAGTTTGATGAGATCACCGGTGTGGCTGACATAACCGATCACGAAGCTGGCGAGCACTCTTATTACTAAGTATTAACCCACTATGCTAAAGCCACTTATTTACCGCTTAGGGAGTGACCCTAAGTTGAGTTTAAAGCGCTTTTTTCGCGGCCTAGCACTGTTTGTGCTGGCCGTGATATTTATCACTTTGGGTTATTACAGCCATTATAGTTTACAAGTCATTGGCTTAGTAATTTTAGCACCGGCATTATTTTTAGCATTCTGGGGCTACGCGGGTATTTTTGCCAATCGTTTTTCGCAAGTATTGAAAAACATCCCCGCGAAAAATAACGACCCCGATCTGTGGAAATAACGGTTTAATCAAGTAATTGATTATTGGCTTTTAGCTGCTGATATTTAATGATAAGTGTTACACCACGCATTAGCATAAAACAGCTCATTGCTAACCATAAGCCATTATTTTGCCACGACTGAAACAACCAAAATACCCCAAAAAACCCTATCGTTGCCGATAACAGCATGCTATTTCGCATTGCTTTTGCACGAGTTAAACCAACGAATATGCCATCAAACAAAAAACAACTCATTGCTAAAATTGGCAGCACAATTACCCACGGTAAGTAATATGTAGCCTTTTCAATAACCTCAGGTACATTAGTCAACAGCTTTATAATAGAGCTGCCAAATAATATAAAAAATACACTATACAAAATGCCAAACAACATGCCCCAAAATACGCTTATTTTTACCCATAGCCTTATCTTTTCAACACTTTGTTGACCTTTCGCTTGGCCTACTTTTGCCTCGCTAGCATAAGCAATCCCATCAAGCGCAAAGCTGACCAACATTAAAAAGTTGAGTAGTACCGCATTGGCGGCCAATGTAGTTTCACCTATACGTGCAGCATAAAAGGTCATAAAGCTAAAACATAACTGCAACACTAAAGAGCGAATAAAAATATCGCGATTTAAACTTAATAACCCTGCCATTTTTTCTATGCTAAACCAATTTGCAACCGCTAAACTTATGCTCTGTTTTTTAGCCAGTTGAACCACTAACAGCAAAGCAAAAATTAAAGCCGTGTAATCCGCTATTAATGATGCCCAAGCCGCCCCTGCAACCGCCCAATCAAGATAAACTACAAAATAAATGTCGAGTACAATATTGGTAATATTAGTGACTAACAATAAATAAAGTGGCCCTCGCCCATAATGAACGCCGAGCATCCAGCCTAATAAAACTAAGTTACATAGTGCTGCTGGGGCGCTAAAAATACGAATACTAAAATACCGATAGGCCTCATTGAGCACATCACTATTGGCAGCAGATAAATACGCAATGGCGTGTTTTATAAGGGGGGATAATAAAATCAGAATTAGAGCTACGCTGCTGGCCAATAACAAACTGCGTTTGAGTAAAGCTGCCAGTTGGGTCAAATTATTTTTACCATAAGCCTGTGCCACCAGCCCAGTGGTGCTCATTCTTAAAAAGCCAGCAAGCCAAAATAAAATGGAGATCACGGTAGAACCTAAGGCAATTCCCGCTAAATAATGCGCACTCCCCAGGTGACCAATTACTGCCGTATCAACAATTCCTAACAACGGCACAGTAATATTTGATAATATCATTGGACCGGCTAACAACAACAAGCTTTTATGGTGTGCTTTATTATGTATAAGAAATTGTTTCATTTAGTATTATTGTTCCTGATTTGTGGTTCTTTACGTGCGCAAGCAGTTGTTATTCTACAGTATCATCACGTCAGTGAAACCCTTCCCGCGGTGACCAGTGTAAGCGCCAACACTTTTACTAAACACTTAAATTATTTAAAAGAGCATAACTTTAACGTTATTCCACTAAATGAGCTGATTAGCGCATTAAAACAAGGTAAGGCTTTAGACGATAAAACGCTCGCGATTACTTTTGATGATGGATACAACAATAACTACGAACAAGCTGCGCCTATTCTTGAGAAATTTGGCTATCCGTACACTATTTTTGTAAACCCTAAACTCATTGATGAAAAAGCGAGCTACGTTATGGGGTGGGATAAGCTCAGAGAACTGGCAAAAAAAGGCGCCCTTATTGCCAATCATAGTGCCGAGCATAACTATCTGCATAAAAAGCGCGAAAATGAAACGCAAAGCCAATGGCGTGAACGCACTAAAAACGACATTCTTAGTTCACAGCAGCGTATAAAAGAAGAAATAGGCCACGATTATAAATACCTTGCCTATCCCTACGGAGAGTTTAACAATCAGCTACAAGCTCTCGTTACTGAACTAGGCTTTATTGGCATTGGTCAGCACTCTGGTGCAGTTAATCAACATTCCAATTTTAGCCGTTTACCACGTTTTCCCGCATCTGGTTTTTATAGCAAATTAGATACGTTAATTACCAAACTCAATTCAACTGCTTTTACTATTAATAAACTAACCTATAAAGATAGTGTAACCACACAAAATCCACCGTCGTTAACTATAAATCTAAAGACTGATGACTTCCATAAAAGCCAATTTGCCTGTTATGTATCAAGCGTTGGGCAAGCTAATTTAAATTGGTTAAACGATAATACGGTTGAGGTGACCTCGCCAAAGCAGCTTAATATAGGCCGCTCTCGCTTTAACTGCACCGCCCCATCAATAAAAAAAGCAGGCAGTTATTATTGGTTTTCACAGCCTTGGGTGATCAATTAAATTCTATTGTTTAATCACTTGATTTAATAACCGCTGGGTCATTTTATCCAGCGGTACGACCTCATTTGCAGCCCCGATATCAATAGCAACCTTGGGCATTCCCCATACTACAGACGAAAACTCATCTTGTGCCAATGTATAAGCCCCTTGTTGTTTTAATGCCAGTAAACCTTTCGCGCCATCACTTCCCATACCGGTTAATAGTGTGGCAACAATATACTTAGCACCAATTTCAAGTAATGAGTTAAACAGTACATCTACTGCGGGCTTATGCCTATTTACAGGTTCACCATCATCAAGCTGACAATATAATGCACTACCTTGTTTGCTAATGCGTAAATGTAGCCCGCCGGGAGCTATGTAAGCGCATCCTGCTACCAGCTTATCGCCTTGTTGTGCCTCTTTTACGTTAATGGTACAGGTGCGCTGTCGCTGAAATCAAACCGACATAAAATACAACCATACGATGACATAGAAGTTAAGGATTATGTGTGTTTAAGGCTGCCGTTGGCAAATCGCTATCGTCAGTACGTACATAAAGAATAGGTAGAATTTCAGTATTTACGATTATAGGGCTGAATTCCAGCCTATCCTAATACTTGGTTTTCGCTCAAACCGAACTTCGCAAAAGTGCCATAAGCTGCCTTTCCGGTTTAACTCATATCTGCCCAAAAATCATTTAGAGCTAATGCTTATTACACCTTCAAAAGACCTTACTTACCCCAATTTTTATAATGAATCAGTATATGCTCAGTTGATTAATTACTGGATTGTCCTAAGTCTAGGGATATGGTGTCTATTTACTTTTATCAGATAAACCTTTGGCGATCTAGCAACCCAGATGCTTAGGATACCCGAAGTGCATATTTCAAAAGTTAGAATTGAAAAATTCCGCAATTTTCGTGAATTGGAAATCATGAACTTTCTATTCGGATGAGGGAGAGGGGCTTAACTTGCCCTCTTGTTATTTTGTTGTGCCACTGCGATTTCTGACTAATTTATACCCCTTCTAAAGCCTCTCTGAGCTTGTCGAGCACAAAGTTGACATTAGCAGACTTTAAGCGACAAACACCCAGCCTAGTCAACTCACATAATAACTCCAAACTGCCAAACTCAGCCTTAAATTTCACGCTATCAACCAAATACCGCTTATCTGAAATGATAGTGCTGAAATCATCTCTAATGTCTTTTATGCCATTCACTGTAATTTTCGCAGAAGCCCCCTGTGAAACACGGATGCCATATGAGGACAATTGAGTAACTTTCAAAGAATCAGACGCGCGCTCCAAGTAACCAACCCAACGCTCGGGGGCCACAAGAGCATGAAAAAACACTATAAATTCAATACCTTTTCAAGATAAGCTATACTGCGCATCGCTTTCTTCTGCATTGCTGGCATCCCTTTACTAAAACTGGTTTCTGCCTTTAATTGATTAAAGGCGATATGCCTCAGCCCTGCAAATACAGACGCTGCACCTTCGCGCCTAATTCGGCACTCATCTTCTTTAAACCCTACGTCTAAACGCCAATGTAATCCGTTCTCTATCTGCCAATGTTGCCGCGCTGACCTTGCCAATTCTTCCGCCGTTAAATGTGCTGAACTGATATAATATCTATAAGATAACTCATTGCTTATTTTACCTTTTTCCTTTCTGTAGGAAACAATAACACCCACTGTTTTTGCCCCTTCCCAGTGTATCGTTTCTGATAAATTACTTACGTCATGGCGCACTGCACAACACCTAAACTCCTCTCTGTTTTTTTGATAATCTGCTTCATTAAACAAAACCCCTTTAGACGTTTTCGTATTATCTCCGGTATTAAAGCCCCCTCTATTTGCGACAAGAGTCCTTTATGATTTGCCTTCACTGCAAGAAGGTAATCAGCTTCTTTGCTCACTATTTTTTCTGCAATTGATTTTTGACACCCCATGGCGTCAATTGTGACTAAGCACCCTTTTATCTCAAGTAACTCTAGAAGTGTTGGTAACGTTGTTATTTCATTCGACTTTTTATCTTGATGTAAAACTTCAACATGAACAATTGAAAGTTCGTTTGGTAGTTTAAGCATTTTTTAAGCTTTTCCTTATCAACTCAATCCATAACAAAAGCTTAGAGCGAGATAATGAAAACGCCACAAAAACGACTAAAAAACAACCAGTCAATTAAAAACCGTTAATAAAAAACGCGAAAAGGGGCATAAAGCCCCTTTAAAATCGTAAAACCTTTAAAAGCTAGTTTTTGTAGTGTTCGGCTATTTCAATAAATTCTGCGGTTAATTTTGTAGTATTAACCAAAGGCACATCACCTTGTTTAAATTCAGGCTTAAAAATAGCTCTTAGTGCGCCACTGCCATCAACAAGGGCAACAGATGCACTATGATCCACCGCATAGTCTGATTCATTACTATCACTAATTGCGTAAATTAATCCAAGCTCGCGGACAAATGGAAATAAGTCTTTATGCTCACCTGACACAGCTAAAAAATCTGGATTAAAGTAATCTATGTACTCTTTACGTTTTTGGGCAATATCACGTTTAGGATCAACAGATATAAACCATACTTGTAGTGGGTACTCAGCCTGCAAATTTTTATAGACATTGTTGAGCTTAGCTAGCGTCATTGGGCAAATATCAGGGCAACTTGTGTAACCTAAAAAGACTAAATTCCATTGACCTAAAAACTGCTGTTTGGTTACTGAATTCCCTTGTTGATCATTCAACGAGAAATCAGATAACGGCTTTGCGGTTTCATAAACTAACGCATCAAGATCTTGTAAATTATTTTTATCACTACAGGCTGATAAAAAGAGTACTGAAAAAACAACTAAACCACACCATAACTGCTTCATATAACTAGCCATTTATCTATAAATAAGATGATAAATAGTATCATCAAATGAATAATCGAAAAACGAAATAAATCCATCGCAGTGTCTTCTTTGGCGGCAAACTTTAAGTTAATTGCTTTGTATATAAATACAATATTGAGAAGACATGCCCCGCTTAGATAAATAAGCCCTGACATGCCAATCAAATAAGGAAACACACATACAATGGCGAGTAATACCGAATATGCAAGCACGCATGTTTTACAAAAATCGATACCATGGGTGACCGGTAACATGGGGATTTTAGCCCGCTCATAATCACTTTTACGCGCGATGGCGAGCGCCCAAAAATGAGGTGGGGTCCAGGTAAATATAATCATCACCAGCAACCAAGGGGCTGCCGCCATTTGATTTGTTTCAGACACCCAACCGAGTAATGGAGGCATTGCACCGGCTAATCCCCCTATAACTATATTTTGTGGCGTGGCGCGTTTTAAAAACGACGTATAAATAAGTGCGTAACCAACAAGTGCAAATAAGGTAAGTATGGCAGTGAGTGTATTTGCCCACAACATCAACATAATAAACCCTGCCACGCCAATAACAGCAGCAAAACTCAATGCGTGTAATTTACTTAAGCGTCCTTTGGCGACTGGGCGGTGGCGTGTACGTGCCATTTTACTATCAATTTCACTATCAACCACATGATTGATAACGGCAGCTGCCGCAGAGAGTAAACCAATCCCTAATAAACTTATGAACTGAACCCCAACACCTCTGCCAACATCAGGGGCTAGCGCTAAGCCAACCCATGCTGTTAACACTAGCATAGCCACTACTTTAAATTTACTTATTGCCAAATAATCTTGGATTAAGTGGTAACTTTTAGTCAATAACGATGCGCTGTAAACGGGCTGCATTGCTTTTTTATTAATTGTAAGTGCCATAATCATTCCCCTCTAAGTACGTGCTTTTAGGTAATAACATAACCTAACCATAGTTAATAACAGTATGGCAGCCATTAAGTTATGCGCCAGTGCCACGCCTAACGGAAAATGAAAATGCACCACGGCTAACCCTAAAGCTATCTGGCAGAATAACGCCACTAACACACTCACCGTACAGCTTTTAATTTTTTGCGAATAGGCATGACTGTATATACGCCACACCACCAAGGCTAAAACAATGCAAGTAACTAAGGCCCATATTCGATGCAGTAAATGAATAGACATACGCGCCTGTTGCGACAACACACCAAATTCATAATTACTGTGCTCAAGGGGGAGCTGAAAGACACTACTGAATGAAAAAGGCTGAGCGTAACTACACAGCGGTAAGCCATTACAATGTGGAGCCGCATAATTAGCCGCTAACCAACCACCAAGGGCGATTTGTAAAATCAGTACCGTTAATGCCACGAGGCTTAATTTAAAGTGAGGTTTTGCGCCCGCATCACCACCTGTAATAGGTTGGCTGGTCAGACGCAAATACAATAGCGTTAATAACGCTAAAATACTAAATCCTCCGAGCAAATGCCCCATAACTATAAGCGGCTGTAGGTTCATAGTAACCGTCCACATACCTAATGCGGCCTGAAAAATAACAAGCAGCAGCAATATCATAGGCAACCTTACAGGCGTGGTTGGGTACTGACGCTTTAGAAAAGCTAAAATAAACAACACTAAAATTAATACCCCAAGCGTGCCTGCAAAGTAGCGATGGATCATTTCTTTCCATGCTTTTGCTTTTTCAAATATCATATCGGGATAACTTTGAATCGCTTGTGCAATCTCTGCTTCGTGTTTAGGCACGGTTAAAAAGCCATAACAACCAGGCCAATCGGGACAACCAAGCCCAGCGTCACTTAAACGCGTGTATGCGCCCAGAGCCACCACAATTAATGCGAATAAACTCGTTGCTAATACCAAATTTTTATAGTTTTTATACATAGCATCCTCTACTTAGCTCGAACGAGAGTAATTGAGTAATTTTTTTAGATCTTTTAATAACCCTTTTTGGATCAAACGGTTTTCTTGTGGTTGAGAACTAAATGGATACTCCAGTACAATTAGCCCCATATGATCGATTAAATACAAACTGGCAGGCTTTAACTGCTGTTGCTCATCAATAACATGCCAACGCGTTGTAACTAGCTCAGGCTGTCCCATAATAGCCATATCAACTTTGTGTTGGTTTTTGCCAAGGGCAATATATAAATTGTCTAAAGCGGCTAATTGCTCTGTGCAAGACGCTTTGCATTGTGCTGAATAATTTAAAGCGATGGTCCATTGCTTAGGGTTATGCTGCGCCCAATTGTCTAGCTTAATTTCACGCTCTAAAAATTCACCATGGTTAGTAATTGCTGTAGGTAGCCAATCAAGTTTTAACGCGCTGTAAGCCAGCACTAAGGGAATAGCGCAGCACACAGCAAAGAGTAACAGGGGTTTATTTTTCATTATCTATCCTCTTCCTGCTTGCAAAAATAGCGACCACCACACAGGCAACCGCAATTAAAAACCACTGTACTGAGTAGGCATAATGTTTTTCTGGACTCATAACAACCGCTTCATAATGAGGGGCAGCAATTTCATCAGCTTGACCTTGGCGGTAAGCCATAAAATTCACTAAAGGGCGATTAGATTGGCTACTCAATGCTTGTAAATCAATGATTTGAATTCGTTTGGCTAAATCCGACTGAGTATTGTTATTGGCTAAGGTAAAGCCACTTAAATTATCTTCTTTAATTTGTGCCGTTAACGTAAATTTACCACTGGGTATTGTTACGTTTGGTAGGATTTCTCTTGAACGTTCTGCTTTTACCCAGCCTAAGTTCACTAACAAAAAGCGTGATTCATCAGACAGTTTTAATAATGCCAGTAAGTCGTAACCAACCTGACCATTATAGATTTGGTTATCAAGCAACCAATAATTATTAGTGTCAAAATAACCATTTAACGAAACCAATACACCGGTTTTGTTCCACTCTTTTGGCAGCTGTTGTAACTCTGCCCAGCTCATTACGCCATGTTGTTGTATATTTTCAATGGCACTAAGCTGCTGTTGCTTTTGTTCTGCTCGCTGTAATTGCCAAAACCCTAGTCGCACACAAACCAATACCACAATAACAACCAAGCAAATTGTTATTATTGAGCTAAGCTTTTGTTTGTTAAATACAACTAACTGCATAAGGGTAAAATCCAGTGATTATTAAAATTATTATTGTTCTACTGTTATTATTTATATTATTTAATTTATTTCGTGCTTTATTAATTATGGTGTCGGGGAAAACCAATGGACGCCCTATGTCTCACTTTTTAGGGCGTCGGGTGTTATTTTCTGTTGTGGTATTAGTGATGGTGATTGCCGCACTAAAACTTGGTTTTATTACGGCAAATCAGTCCCCCTTAATCACTAAAGCACATACACAAATACAAACAAACACAGCCAAACAACATCAACAAAATGCCAGTACCAAGCTGCAGCTTGAAAGGCAAAGTGCTTATCTTTAGTGAAATGTCCTTTCATAATGCGTAAAAACACCACTAATAAAATAATTGTTCCTAAGGTGACGTGCATGCCGTGAAAGCCGGTTAACAAAAAGAAGGTATTGCCATAAATGCCCGCATCAAGGGTTAAGTTAAGATCGTTATAAGCATATATATACTCTTCTACCTGCAGCCCTAAAAAGCACACTCCGAGTAAAATGGTCGCTCCCAAGCATACTTTGAGTAGGGTACGTTTATTATTTTCCATCGCCACATGGGCAAAATGTAAAGTTACCGACGAGGCCAGCAAAATAAGGGTGTTGATAAGCGGCAACCCTTGCCAGCCCATCGCTTGGGTCGTAGTGCCTCCTGGGGTATTTAGCAATGGCCACATGGATTCAAACGTCGGCCACAATACTTCATTTGTCATGGCGTTGTTATCCGCACCTCCTAACCAAGGCACAGAGAACATGCGGGCATAAAATAATGCGCCAAAAAATGCCATGAAGAACATCACTTCTGAAAAAATAAACCAACTCATTCCTTGCCTAAAAGAACGGTCCATTTGTGCAGAATAAAGCCCTTGATCAGACTCGTGTATGACATTTTTAAACCAGCTAAACAGCATGTAAAGTAGTACAGCTATACCTACGTATAACAAGTAAACGCCATTACCACCCTCTTTGCCCATATCCATTACGGTTAAGGCTGCGCCTACCGCGATAAAAAACAACGCAACCGCCCCTATAATGGGCCATGGACTTTGCTCTGGTACATAATAATGTTCATATTTTTGATTCATTTTATTTGCTCCTAGTTTTTCACTAGTTTTATAAGCTAGTTATTACTGGCTACTAGCCGCTCGCTAATATCAAATACGGTATAAGACAGGGTTAACTCTTCTACATCACTGGGTAATTCAGTATCTACATAAAACAATAATGTAAACTCCAGCTCTTCACCTGCCTTTAACGGTTGCTGATCAAAGCAAAAACACGCTATTTTGTGTAAATACTTGGCCGCTTTTCCTGGTGCTACCGACGGTATAGCCTGCATTACTTTATCTTCATTGCTATTATTTTTAGCGCTAAACTTAACTTCACGCATGGCCCCAGGCTTTACATCTACACTGTACTCTTTAGATTTAACTTCAAAAGGCGCACCACTTTGCGCATGCGTAGTGAAACTAACGCTGACCTCTCTATTTTCAGTGACCAAGGTACTTTGCTGTGCCTGCTCTAACGAGGGCTTACCATTAAGCCCCGTTATATCGCAAAACACGTCATACAAAGGGACCATGGCAAATGCAAATGCAAACATTGCAATGCAAATCACCACCAACTTTTTTAATAACGGCAAGTGAGTCATTATTTAATGTCCGGCGGCGTTGAGAACGTATGATAAGGCGCAGGTGAATCAACTTCCCATTCAAGCCCCTCAGCTCCATCCCAAACTTTTGCAGGCACTTTGTCGCCCCCTTTTGCACATTTATACACAACCACCACAAATAATAATTGCGATAAACCAAAGGCAAACCCACCTATACTAATAATGGCGTTAAAATCAGCAAACTGTAGCGCATAATCTGGAATACGGCGTGGCATACCGGCTAACCCCACAAAATGCATTGGGAAAAACAGCACATTTACACTTATTAACGACAACCAAAAATGCCATTTTGCTAAGGTAATATTGAACATGTTTCCGGTCCATTTTGGCAGCCAATAATAAGCCCCCGCCATAATAGAAAACACCGCGCCCGTTACGAGTACATAATGAAAGTGTGCAACCACAAAATAGGTATCATGATATTGGAAATCGGCAGGTGTAATCGCTAGCATCAATCCCGAAAAACCACCTAAAGTAAACAACACAATAAATGCGATACTAAACAGCATTGGCACTTCAAAGCTAATAGACCCGCGCCACATAGTCGCTACCCAGTTAAATACTTTTACGCCGGTAGGTACCGATATCAGCATAGTCGCGTACATAAAAAACAACTCACCCGCCACGGGCATACCAGTGGTAAACATATGATGCGCCCACACAATAAAGCTCAACAAGGCAATGGAGGAGGTGGCATACACCATAGAGGCATAACCAAATAGTTTTTTACGTGAAAAGGTGGGAACAATCGTAGAAATAATGCCAAAGGCAGGCAAAATCATAATATAAACTTCAGGGTGACCAAAAAACCAAAAAATATGTTGGAACATCACCGGATCGCCACCACCAGCGGCATCAAAGAAACTGGTCGCGAAGTATTTATCGGTGAGCACCATAGTAACTGCACCAGCAAGTACCGGCATAACTGCAATAAGTAAAAACGCCGTGATCAACCATGTCCACACAAATAACGGCAGCTTCATCCACGTCATACCCGGAGCACGCATATTTACTATGGTGACCACCACATTAATGGCCCCCATAATCGAACTAATACCCATAATATGCACAGCAAATACAAACATTGCTGTGTTGTCGTTACTATAAGTGGTGGAAAGCGGCGCGTAAAAGGTCCAACCAAATGCAGGGCCACCACCAGGCATAAATAATGAAGCTAATAGGATTAAAAACGCAAACGGTAAAATCCAAAAGCTCCAGTTATTCATTCTCGGTAAGGCCATATCTGGCGCACCAATCATTAGCGGGATCATCCAGTTTGCCAAGCCGGTAAAGGCTGGCATAACCGCACCAAACACCATTATTAAACCATGCACTGTGGTCATTTGATTAAAAAAGTGAGGATCAACCAGTTGTAAACCCGGCTGAAATAACTCAGCTCGAATAACCATCGCCATTGCCCCACCAATTAAAAACATGGTGAGTGAAAAAATTAAATATAAGCTACCTATATCTTTATGGTTGGTTGTAAATAACCAGCGCTTAAAGCCTGTGGCAGGTTGATGGGCATGATGAGCCTCATTGGTATTAGGTTGTTCTGCAATGCTACTCATTATTTAGCCTCCCCATCAGCATCCAGTGCCGCTTGTATCTCGCTCGGTTGAATTACATCACCAGTGTCATTGCCCCACGCGTTGCGTTTATAGGTAATAACAGCTGCTATTTGCTTGATTGATAATTGCTTTGCGAAAGACTGCATAGCCGTACCTGGTTTACCATGGAGCAAAATATCTATATGCCCTTTGATATCACCTATGACTATTGGGCTGCCTTTAAGAGCCGGAAAAACACCCGGCAAGCCTAATCCTGTTGGCTGATGGCACGCCGCGCAGCTCGCCATATAAACCTGCTCACCAAGCGCCATCAGCTCTTCTTTTGGTACAACTTGGTCTAATAACGCAGCGTCTGCTTCAGCTGCTTTTTGCTTGGCTTGTTTAGCCTCTGCTAACCACGTTTTGAAGTCTTCTTCTGTTTTAGCTTCTACCACAACAGGCATAAAACCATGATCTTTACCGCAAAGCTCTGCACACTGCCCACGGTAAGTACCAACCTCATTAATATTGGTCCATGTTTCGTTAATAAACCCAGGGTTTGCATCTTTTTTAACGGCAAAGTCAGGCACCCACCATGAGTGAATAACATCATCTGAAGTCATTAAAAAACGTACTTTTTGATTAATTGGTAGTACCAGCGGTTTATCGACCTCGAGTAAATAATTCGGGTTTTTATCAGCAAGGTTGGTTATTTCATTTTGAGGGGTAGCTAGCATGGAATAAAACTCAACGTCCTCCCCCATATACTCGTAATGCCACTTCCACTGTGAGCCTGTAATTTTAATGGTGAGATCAGCTTTGCTGGCATCCTCCATGGCAATTAAGGTTTTAGTCGCAGGAATGGCCATAACAATTAATATGACAAAAGGGATCGCAGTCCACAGTATTTCTACTTTGGTGCTTTCATGGAATTGGGCAGGGACAGCCCCTTTAGATTTGCGATGATGAATGAGTGCCCAAAACATAATGGCAAACACGATCACCCCAATCACACAACATATTAAAAAAATAGTCATGTGCAGTTGGTATACATTATTACTTATATCGGTTACGCCTTTACGCATATTATATTGGCTATTAGCAAGCACATTCTGCGAAAAAACAAACAATATAAGCCACAAGGAAGAACTCAGCTTACCCATGTGACGGCTCCTTTGATGCTATTGCTGACGCAAAGCGAAGAGGCATACGGCTTAAACGCCTATTCGTTATTTTTATTTTTTATAAGGGTGCTGGATTTAGTAAATGTGTGTTCTCAAAACGACTAAGCTGTGAGTTATTTTTATTCCAGCTCTTTAATAACTAGTTAAAAAATAAACAATAAGCAAGGTAAGTATGAAAAATAGACAAGGTGAATTTTTTAAAATGCGCAGTTAAAAAATAGCAACCAGTCAGGCAATTAATCTAAGAGTCAGGTTTAGTAAGGGGTGTATTGAAATTACAGGATAGAAATATAAAAAAATTGTTAACTTAAAAAAGCAGAGTAAATTTGTTTATTTATAAAGTATTTAGTGATTTTATTTATGATAGGGGGAGCACTTAACATCATATAGTCATACATTTGATAAGTTAGACATTGTGCTACTAACAAACCCAGCGCCTAATCACCATTAAGCGCTAAATTATGCTTTAATACTACATCCAGTCAGCGTTACGAATAACACCTACCGCTAAGCCTTCAATATTGAACGACTCATTTTCTAAATCAACCTCAATAGCTGAAAACTCATCATTTTCAGCATGTAAGAGTACTTTTCTGCCCGCTTTTTCTAAACGCTTCACGGTTACATCGTCGTCAACACGGGCAACAATAACTTGTCCATTTTCGGCAACTTGGGTTTTATGCACAGCAAGTAAATCACCATCCATAATACCAATGTCTTTCATACTCATACCGTTAACACGCAATAAAAAATCGGCCGCAGGTTTAAACATTAAAGGGTCAATTTTACAGTGGCTTTCTACATGCTGTTGCGCCAATATTGGCTCACCGGCAGCCACCCTGCCAATTAAAGGTAAGCCTAACTGCTCTGGCTCCTCTTCTTCAACAAGCTGAATTCCGCGACTCGCGCCTGGCTTCATTTTAATAACACCTTTTTTGGCCAATGCTTTTAAGTGTTCTTCTGCAGCATTTGCACTTTTAAAACCCAGTGTTTGTGCAATTTCGGCACGTGTAGGAGGCATACCAGTGTCTTTAATAAACACTTTAATGAGTTCGAGTATTTGCGCTTGGCGTTTCGTTAATGGTCGCATACAACTGGTTTTCCATACAGTACAATTAACTGTGAGTATATACAGTTATTTAAAAATCGCAAATATAAATTAATGCCTTATATGCCGTTATCATCAAACAATAACCTACTTTAAAAGCAGGGTAATAAATGTAATTATTAGCAACGCATTATCATATTAATAAATTTTAATTCTCGATTACTTATCCAAGGAGCTAGCATGAGTATTTGGCATCAACCGATTACATTAGAGTTTTGTAAGCAATTAGATCAAGGTATTACAGGCCAAGGGACACTCATGAAAACCATGGGAATAGAGATCAGTGAAATTGGTGATGACTACTTAGTGGCAACTATGCCGGCAATTCCAGAGCATCATAACCCTATGGGTATCGTTCATGGTGGTGCAAATGTGGTACTTGCTGAAACAGTAGCAAGTTATGCCGCTAATTTTGTGGTTGATTTCAATCGGTTTTATTGTGTTGGCCAAGAGATCAGTGCAAGTCATTTAAAGGCATCACGCAATGGCACATTAACGGCCACAGCGAGAGCTTATCATATCGGCAAACGCAGCTCGGTTTGGGATATTAAAATAACCAATAGCCGCAATGAGCTTTGCTGCGTATCACGTATGACCGCAGCCGTAGTAGAGCGAAAAGGCTAGTAAATCTGTTAACCAAGGTTGAGGTTAAATTACTTTTCGAGAGGGTAAATAGTAATTTCCACGCCTGCACCAATTGCAGATATACGTAACAAGGTATCTGCATGTAAAGCTTGGTTAAAGCATTTTGGCGAAGTGCCAGACTCAAAACCCATATCGAATGTTCTGCGTGAACAACTCAACCATTGCTTTAATGCATTGCGTGAACACGACTCGATTAACTCGCACAAGTGATTAATCGCTTTATCTGGCGTGGTTATTTCACCTGCAACCTCAATGCGAGCAAGTTGACGGTATTCGTCTTTATCATAATGTAAAATAGTTGCGACCTTTTTTAAATCAGCAACTAATACGCTAATATCTTGCTTTGACTCAAGCTCTAGATCTACATTTAAAAATTGAATTTCCGACATTATCTCGTTTTTACCCTCTATTAATTTCATTGCAAACTTTAACGCAGTTTTACCGTTATACCAAATCAACAACGCAAGAATCACTGCATTAACGCGTTTTTAGCGTTAGCCTCTGAATATTACCCACTATTTACTCCTAAAAAACGCCCTACACAAAATACGCAAATTAAAATTAAAGCATGCCGGCGACAGTTTACTTTTTTATTCTAGGCCTTAAACTAGCCGCTCCTGTAGTTCACGTATGTGATGGATATGATTCGGTTTATTTTAGCTTTGTTGGCTTGCTGTGCTTGTTTTTCAGCAATTGGCGAACAATTTACGCGGTTTTCGAGTGCCAAAAAGCACTTAATTAATACCCTTCCCGAAAACGCTAAAAGTATTTATTGTGGTTGCGATATAAAAAAACAAGGCAAAAAGTTAGTACCCGACCCTACCCATTGTGGCTACGTGCCTCGCAACACACTAACCCGCTCAGGCAAAGTAAATCAACGTGCATTGCGAATTGAATGGGAACATATTGTCCCTGCATGGGAATTTGGTCACCAGTTACAATGCTGGCAAGATGGTGGGCGTAATAATTGCCGCAAAGTTAGCGCTAAGTTTCGCTTGATGGAAGCCGATATAAACAATTTAGCCCCTGCAATCGGTGAAATTAATGCCGATCGCTCAAACTACCGCTTTGGTATGTTAGCCCAAAACGCGACGCAATATGGTCGCTGTGAGGTTAAAGTTAATTTTAAACAACGTGTTGTTGAACCGCCTGTTCATGCACGTAAACGCATTGCCGATGCGTACGCTTACATGCAAAAAACGTATGGTTTAAAAATTTCAGCTAAACAACAAAAGCTATTTAATGCTTGGCAACAACAAGCTTATGCTGCTAACACAAATAGTAAAAAGCTGTAAGTTTAAATTAAAAGCGTGTAACACACGCTTTTAATTAACCTATAACGCTTGGTGTGGTCCAAATATTTCGTAGTGAATGTTTGAGCTTTGCACACCTAAATCAAGTAGCTGGCCTTTTACGTAAGCCATAAATGATGCTGGTCCACACAAATAAAATGCCCCTTCGCTAATAGGTAATGATGCCTCAAGCACCGTTAAATCCATTAGCCCAGTGAAATCACACTCCTCGCCACCTTGATTAAACCAAGTAAATGTTTTTAGCTGTGGATGCATTGCCGTTTGCTGCGCTAAATACCCTTTAAATGAAAATTCGCGGCTGTTTTCACACGCGTGCAAATAACTAATCGCTTGATTTTTATCACCACTAAGTAGCGTTTGCAGCATTGCCATCATCGGGGTTTGGCCAACACCTGCTGAAATAAGTACCACTGGAGTTGCCTCATTTTTTAAAATAAAATCTCCCGCTGGCGGGTATAACTCTACTCGTGCGCCTTGCTCTAGTGAGTGTAAATAATTAGACACCACGCCAGGCTTTGGTTGGCACTCTTTTTTAACGCTAATACGATAGTTTTTAGCATTGCTCTTTTGCGAAATAGAATACTGGCGGATCTCTTCATATTCTGCGCCCTCAGGCTTAACTTTAATGCCAATGTACTGTCCTGGCTTGTAGGTAATAACTGCTTTACCATCCACAGGTGTCAGCGTAAAACTAGTTACGAATTCAGATTCAACATCTTTATCAGTAATTTCAAACTGGCGCGTGCCTGCCCAGCCACCATGGTTGTTTTTACTGTGCGCATACAATGCCGCCTCTTCGGTAATACAAATATCAGCAAGTACACCGTAAGCTTCGCGCCACGCATATTCAACATCGGCAGTAAACTGCTCAGGAATAAGCTCTTTTAACGTACCGATTAAATGTGCGCCCACAACAGGATAATGCTCGGGTAAAATATTTAAGCTGGTATGCTTATGATTAATTCGCGCTAGCGCCTCTTTTAACACGGCTAAATTATCAATATTTTGCGCGTACGCAGCCAACGCATTAAATAATGCAAATTGCTGACGACCCGTTTCTTGATTAGTCATATTAAAAATATGTTTAAGTTCGGGGTTATGACTAAACATGCGCTTGTAAAAATGATCGGTTACGACCGTACCTGCCTCTGCTAATAAAGGAACAGTACTTTTAACAATTTCAATAGTTTTATCAGATAACATCTAGGTTTTCCTACGTGTGAATAATACCCAATTAATAAAATAGGCATAGGTTAACCACGACGCCCATCAACACGACGCTGTGTTAAAATAGGTGTGCAGTGAATTAAAAATAATAAAAAGGCAATTAGCCACAGCCCAGCACTTAGCTGCCAAGCTAGGTGTGGCCCAATAACAAAAGGCAGTAAAGAACGAGTAATCCCAGCCACTAACACTAAAGCAAAAGCAACCGCCATATAATGTGGAATAGTCAAAGAGCGCCCGGTATGCCCATGAGATACGCGTGTCATCATGGCTAAAATTATCATCCCTATGGTACTTATGGTAATGAGGTGTAGTGCATCTTTAAATAAAATAACACTGCTGTAAAAACTCACGGCTACCAGCATTAAACCTACACCTAGTGCCAAGTACGAAAAATGCAAAGACCATAACAAAGGAACTTTAAGTACGTTTTTATCCCACCAATAAAAACTACGAATTAAATGCAGCACAGCAACAACAGCAAGTGCCCAGCCTGGGTTTAGCTGATTAAAAAATAACTGACTAAGAAAAAACACCGCAATACTAAAAACGCTCATATACAGTAATACTGAGTCAACATTAGCTGTACGTACCTGTGCTGTTAAACCAAGGCCTTTACTGGTAAAAAATGGCAATACACGCCCTGCTACTATGCCAATTAATAAGGTCATCAGTAATACTGCTGTATCAACAATGGCGAGCGCAAACTGCATGTTTTGTTCAATCAGCAGGGCCAAGTAAACAATATTTAACGTACACAGCGCCGCTAATAGCACTAAAAATTGATAGTTATTTTTGCTTTTAGCGGTTAATAACATATTAGCTAATGCTGCAATAACACCTAGCCACCATGCAAGCTGTAACACTAACACCGCATATAAATTAAATTGTGCAAAAGCAGGCAAAGACACAAAAAATGCGCCTCGCGCCCCAAGCCATAACAGCGTTAATAGCATTAACTTTTTGCCACTAATGCTAGGTACTCCAGTCCAAGTTTGCGCGGCGGTAAGTAAAAAACCCACTGCAACAACACCTGCAAAACCAAATAACATTTCGTGGGCATGCCATAATGTAGCGGGGATTGTTAACTGCCAAGTTGCACTACCCGTTAAAATTAATAACCAGTAGCCTATTGAACTAAAAGCCAACAAGCCTGCGGCTAAAAAATAGGGTCTAAATGGCAGCATCCATACTGGCCACTGCGTTATTTGGTAAAAGCGAATATTAGCCGGTACCGGCTGAGATAAATTAATAGGTCGCATTAACGAACTTCCTTCCCCATGCCATGCAGTGCGATACAACGCAGCACATAGCTAATTTTTAAAATAGCAGCAATAACAATAGTGCTAATATGTGCCGAAATTTGCACCGGTATAGAAAAGTAATCGGCAAAAGGGTAGCTAATTAAAATACTGGTTATTAGTAATGCACAACTAGCTGCTAATAATGAGTTTGCCACTAGCAGTAGTTTTTTCAGTAAACAAGCTGTCTCTATTTTGTAGCTTGGATTATGTATAACCAAGGTGTTCATAACGGCCTCAACAACTAATGCACTTAACTACCTATTACACTTATCGTGCCAATAAAATAAACATATATATTTCAATGAACTAACTTATCCACCTTTGCTTTTCATGTCTTTATGACCTACCATAAATCAAACCAAAAAACACATAAGAGTCATTTTGACATGAGCAGCGCAATTAACTTCACTGCCGTAGCGGTAAAGCTGGCTCAAAGCACATTAGATAAAAACTGTTTTGAGCAATTACTTACTGTCCTTGAAACAGTGATTGCCAGTGATGCCAGCGCACTGCTTGAGCTACAAGGTGAGCAGCTCAAGCCACTTGCAATTAAAGGCTTAATGCCAGATAGCCTGGGGCGGCGTTTTAAGCTTAGTGAGCATCCGCGCTTAGAAGCTATTTGTAATACTCAGCAACCACTGCAATTTGCCCATGACTGTCCATTGCCCGATCCGTACGACGGGCTACTACTGGCTAAAACCGGTGATATTCCAGTGCATGCCTGCTTAGGGTTACCCCTTTATGATAAAAACGCACTACTTGGCATTCTGACCTTTGATAGCCTTAACGCCAATGCGTTTGACGGTATTACCACTGATACACTCAACACCTTACAAACCTTGTGCAGTGCGCACTTTAAAACAGCCCTAGAGCTTGCCCATTACAAACAACATGCGCAGCACTCTAGTGAATTAGTACAAGCGTTAAACCGTGAGGCGCTCAAACGTGATGGTGGTGAAATTATTGGCCAAAGCTCAGCAATACAAACGCTTAAAAATGAGATAAAACTGGTTGCGGCATCAAACTTTAGTGTCCTTATTTTAGGTGATACTGGGGTCGGCAAAGAGTTGGTGGCACGTAATATTCACTTACACTCCGCACGTAAAGATCAGCCATTAATTCATTTAAATTGTGCATCACTGCCTGAAAACCTCGCAGAAAGTGAATTTTTTGGCCATGCAAAAGGCGCTTTTACCGGCGCCCAAAATGCCCGCCAAGGTAAATTTCAGTTAGCCGATGGCGGCACCTTATTTTTAGATGAAATCGGCGAGCTGCCTCTGGCTATGCAAAGTAAATTATTACGCGTACTGCAAAGTGGCGAAGTACAAACCGTTGGCGAAGATGAACTTAAATATGTCGATGTTAGAGTGATTGCAGCAACCAATCGCGACCTAAAACACGAAGTAACACAAGGACGGTTTCGCGCCGATTTGTACCATCGATTAAGTGTTTATCCACTCACAGTCGCTCCATTGAAAGCCCGTGATGAAGATGTTATTTTATTAGCCGGTTATTTTGCAGAAAAAACAGCCCGCAAGCTCGCTATTAAACAGCTAAAACTCAGTATTGAAACGCAACTGCTGCTTAAAAAATATGACTGGCCAGGCAATGTGAGGGAGCTTGAGCATGTGATTAATCGGGCTGCATTAAAGGCTAAACAACATCAGTGGCAGCAACCAATTATTACTATTGAACCTGCGCATTGTGAGCTAAATTTAAGCGCTGTTAACACCTTAGCTCTTGAACACTCAAACCAGCTTGTAATCCCACCTTTAGCAAACAACATTTCGTTAAAGCAAGCCATAGATACCTATACTCAGCAACTTATAATACAGCAACTTAATCAACATAATTATAACTGGGCAAGCACAGCGCGTAGTTTACAGGTCGACCGCGCTAACTTAACGCGGCTAGCCAAGCGCTTAGGTGTTTCAATAAAAAAATCGTTGTAGCCTTTTTAACTTAACTTTCGCTGCCTAAAATAATTTTTTAATAGCTGACTAAACGCTTGAACTTTTGCCGTTCGATGCACTAAATGATGCGTAACCAGCCACAAATCGGTTGGCCAGCTCAGTTCATTAGGCAGTACAGGGACTAAATCAGGGTATTGCGCTGCAACATCATGCTGTAATCCGCCAATCCCTAGCCCCTTAACGATGGCGCGAGTGGCCTCTGAGGTTTCTGACACTCTTAGCTTAACTTGCGACGGGGGAATATTTTCATCAACCCATGCAAAGTAAGGCACTTTGGCATTATACCCTGCTACACCTGACACAAAGCTATGCAGCGATAGTTGCGCTAATGTTTGTGGCAACCCATAACGGCTAATGTAATGCTTTGATGCATAAAATCCTGACGAGAGCGCCGCTAAATGCTGAGCAATATAATCACCCTCATCCGGTCTGGGTCCAGCTCTTACTGCGATATGTGCTTGGCCATGATCTAAACGTAAGCGTTTTTGATCCATAATCACTTGTAATTGCACTTGCGGATGCAAGGTTTGAAACTGCTCACACACCTCACTTAATACATCAATAAAGCCACTAACTGTGGTGAGTAACAAGCTACCTTGCAAGGTGCTATCTGCAGCAATAATGTCATTATGTAGGCGCTCTAGTTCACCATTAATCGCTTGTGCTGTGGTAAATAACTTAGCGCCAATTTCTGTGACTTTGTAGCCGCGAGCATGGCGATGAAATAGTCGCGCATTTAAGCTTTTTTCTAAGTTATTTATTCGCCTGAGCACCGTACTATGGTGAACATCTAACACTTCGGCCGCGGCAGTTAAAGTACCTAAGCGCGCTACCTCGTAAGCAACCTTCAGGTCTTGCCAATCATTAAATTGAATTGCCATGATAACTACTCTTTAATCGTGCATATACGCACACAAGTTTTGCGTTTATTTGGCTTTTCTGCAAGTGATTATTTGTTAAAGTCACATTATACAAACTCATTATCAGGAGCAGCTCATGACAACACCAAAAATTATTGCCCTAGCAGGTAGCTTACGTAAAGATAGCTTTCATCAAAAACTCATTAACGAAGCGGCACGCTTTGCTTTAGAAAGTGGCGCTGAAGTAGAAGTGATTAAACTCGCAGACTTAGCCATTCCTATGTTTGATGAAGATCTCGAGGCACAAGGCACACCAGCCGGTGTACAACAACTTAAAGACAAACTTCGCGCAGCCGATGGCATTTTGCTGGCCAGCCCAGAATATAATGGCTCCATTACCGCGGTGTTAAAAAATGCTATTGATTGGGCATCGCGCACCGAACAAGGCGCAGAGCCTGCATTTGCAAATAAAGTAACCGCCTTATATGCAGCCTCACCAGGTGGGTTGGGCGGTTTACGGGGCTTAAATCACGTGCGCGATATTTTATCTGGCATTGGCAGTTTAGTATTAGCCAATCAATTAGCTGTACCGGCTATTCATACTTTGTTAGACGAAAACGGCCGTATTAATGACCCTGCTACCGCTGAAAAAGTGGCTGGTCTTGCACAGCAGTTAGTTAGCGTAGCAAGTAAGCTTAAATAAGCAGCAACTATAACTTTGTTGCTGCAAGCTTTGCAGCAATAAAGTCTTCATGGGTAACATACAATAAATTAGCAACACGACGAATAACGTATTCTTCTTGTGGATCAAGTTCACCATCTGAGTATGCTAATCGCCAGAGTAGTTCAACTATTTCAATACGCTGCTTCGCACTACATTGATTATTAATTTGCTTTGAAAATTGAAAATAATCAATGGCGTCATCTAAGCTCGAACTTGCTTGTTCGGTTAACTCATCTACTGCTTCATCAGTTAAATCAAAATACTTTTTTAATGTCAGACTTAGCGTTTGTTGCTCATCTGCCTGTAAATCGTTATCCGCTCGCATTACCTCAATTAATAATGCGGCAACCGCTGTTTTTAAATCATGTTGTTCAATATCATAATCTTGCTGATCAATACTCGAAAAAAGCTGTTTAATTTGTTTGAACATCACATTTCCCCTTTTTGGGTGTTAGACTTATATCATAACGGGTGTAATTGATATGCTGATCACACTACCCAATATCAAGATGGAGTTAAAGGTTTATGAGTATAAAAGCCAATCATTACATACATGGAATTATTAGCTGGGGTTTATTAACAGGGTGTTTGAGTGTGTCGGCAGAGCAAAGTGAAATGCAACGGCTCTACGATTTTGATGAAAAGGTGCATTATAAGCAAACTCAAATAGACACTAACAATTACCACCTAGAAATACAGTCTGATGACTACCCGCACTTTAGAAACCAAAGTGTCTTTTTATTACGCCACGCAAATCGTTTATGCCGCGATAATCCTTTTATGTTAAAAGTGACTGAGGGCGTGCAGGAGTACCAACGCTTTCCAACTAAACCGCGTGCTTATCAGCCACCGCTCAGTGTATTTGTGCAGTGTGAAATGCCCGCAGAAAAAACCTCAAAAAAATAACACCTCGTTATTTTCAGTAAAACCACTGAGTATTAAAATAGCCTGTGGTTTTACTGTAGTTAACCTGAACTAAGTTAGTTAGCGCCATATCCCCACGGCGCAGCCGGTGGTGTAATAGGTTTAGTTAAATCAAAATCAACACGGAATTCGCGACCTTGGCGAATAAGTCGATAAGTGAACTGCTCAGGGTAAATATACATTTGCCATGTATTGCCTACCGATTGCGGTATGCCTTGACTAACAAATAACTCTTTTGAATACTGATCTGCAGGGAATGACTGCATATTAGCAAAACCCGCATTTAAAGTATGACCACCATACATAGTTGATACATCATCAGTACCATCTTTATGGCGGTGATCGTGCTTTAGGCTCAACCCACTGCCTGTTTTAGTAATGATCCACGTACGTGAGGCATCATCACCGACATGAAACGGCACTTGTAGTTCATGTTCATTACACTTACGCACATGCATAACTAACTTTTTATCGGCAAATGAACTCGGCCCTGTGGCATTATCAACCGTTACTTTACCCTCAAAAGCTTTACCGCAATGGGCAGCAATACTATTGAAAAAGCTATCATGACTTGGAATTGATACTAAAGGCGCTGGACGTGCTATTGCTGCAGTGGATGCCAGCATAAACGCTGCAGCTGTTAATAATTTCATAATGTGTCCCTAAACATGTAAAAAATCAGCTTAGCGTTTAAGCAAACACAAAGAAAATAATCACGATGAACAGCAATAAGAAATTAACAGAGCAATAGGATTTTACTGTAATTAATTAGTAAAAAAATATCGCTTGAAAGAAAATGAGAAATTAAATATCGTTGATTGATAAAGGTAGGTAATTAAACACAAAGTCAGTTTTAGCACGGAGCTCATATATAGATGGAGAACTATATCGGCCTAGTAATCATCGTATTACTATTAATTATTCAAAATCGCTACACTTTGCATA
The DNA here is from genome assembly GCF_005886135.1 of Pseudoalteromonas sp. S4741. Classification (NCBI taxonomy): domain Bacteria; kingdom Pseudomonadati; phylum Pseudomonadota; class Gammaproteobacteria; order Alteromonadales; family Pseudoalteromonadaceae; genus Pseudoalteromonas; species Pseudoalteromonas sp. S4741. The sequence goes on from NZ_PNCN01000037.1 coordinate 49,860, forward strand.
TATATCAACACCTTGCTGAGCAGCACCCAGAACAATGGAAAAAATTATCACAAAATTCATTAGATGGGACACCCTATGCCAATCTTGCTGAGTCATTTAAAGATGGTTTTTTTTCGACTATCAACGACCCAAAGGTAGTCCGCTACCAGAAATTTAAAACTCTCAATTTATTACTAATGGCAATGGTTACATTAGCAAGCTTATTGCGTGGTTTTTTAATATAAGCGATTAAAAAAGCGCAACCTAAGCTGCGCTCCAGTTTCATATGTAAAAGGTTACTGCCACGGTCTCTCTGCGGCTAACTGCTTTTCAAACGCATCAATTTGCGGATTGAGGGTTTCGGTTACACCGATAAAGTCTAAGCCACTTAATAAACGTTCTTTTACGTCTTTGCGAATATCAAAGCGAATTGGCGCAAACTTATTACTGGTAAGCATCTGGTTTTCAAGATCCACATCAATGTGAATATCGTCGTGCTGCTCACTTAACACAAATAACTCTTCCAGCGTTTGCGCTGGCAGTGCAATGGCAAGCATTTGGTTGTTGCCACAGTTATTAAAGAAAATATCAGCAAAGCTTTCAGCTAAAATCACTTCAAACCCATATTGCTTTAATGCCCATGGTGCGTGCTCGCGTGATGAGCCACAGCCAAAATTATCGCGGGTTAATAATATTTGCGCGCCTTGGTAACAAGGACGGTTTAAAATAAATTCAGGGTTTGGCTCGCCATTATCTAAATAACGCCAATCGTAAAACAGTGCTGCATCAAAACCATCACGGCTGGTTGAGGTTAAAAACTGCTTAGGAATAATTTGGTCGGTATCGACATTGTTTTTATCAAGTGGGGCCATTAAGCCGCTAAAATAGATGCTCATTAAGCTTCTCCTCTAATATCAACAAAGTGACCATGTATTGCAGCCGCTGCCGCCATTGCAGGGCTCACTAGGTGTGTACGCCCGCCTCGCCCTTGGCGACCTTCAAAATTACGATTCGAGGTGGAAGCACAGCGTTTACCAGCCCCTAAACGGTCATCGTTCATAGCTAAACACATAGAGCAGCCTGGCTCCCGCCACTCAAACCCTGCAGCTTTAAATATGTCGGCAAGGCCTTCATCTTCTGCTTGCTGTTTAACCAAACCTGAGCCCGGAACAATTAATGCCTCAACGCCAGCAACCACTTGCTTACCTTCAACAATTTTTGCTGCGGCGCGTAAATCTTCAATGCGACTGTTGGTGCATGAGCCAATAAATACTGTGTCTACTTTGGCAGTTGATAACTTATCGCCCGCTTTTAAACCCATGTATTTAAGCGCACTGCGAATTGCATCGGCTTTAATTAAATCGGTTTCTTTGTCTGGATCTGGAATACATTCATCAACGCCAATCACTTGCTCTGGATTAGTCCCCCAAGTAACTTGCGGTTGGATACTGCCTGCATCTAACTCTACTTCTAAGTCAAAATGAGCACCATCATCCGTTTTTAAAGTTTCCCAGTAGGCAACAGCGGCATCAAAATCAGCACCTTTGGGTGCAAACGGGCGGCCTTTTAAGTACTCATAAGTGATTTTATCTGGGGCAATTAAACCTGCCTTGGCGCCCATTTCAATGCTCATGTTACACAATGTCATACGGGCTTCCATTGATAGAGCTTCTATGCCTTCACCACAAAATTCAGCCACATAGCCAGTGCCACCAGCAGTGCCTAGCTTGCCAATAACCGCCATAATTAAATCTTTAGCTGTTACTGTAGGGCGTAATACACCGTTAATTTGAATTTTTAACGACTTCGCCTTTTTTTGCTGTAGCGTTTGCGTAGCTAATACATGCTCAACCTCTGAGGTACCAATACCATGTGCCAAGGCACCAAACGCACCATGCGTTGAAGTATGACTATCGCCGCAGACTATAGTGGTACCTGGTAAAGTAATCCCCTGCTCAGGGCCAATAACATGCACTATGCCTTGGTTTACTGAATTTAAGTCGTATAGCAAAATGCCAAATTCTTTACAGTTTTCATCCAGTGCCATTAATTGATTTTTAGAGACTTCGCTAGCTGCATCCAGTGAACGACTTTTAGTTGAAACATTATGATCCATGGTGGCAATGGTTTTTTCTGGACAACGCACTTTACGATTTTTTTCACGTAAGCCGGCAAATGCTTGTGGTGACGTCACTTCGTGTACTAAATGACGGTCAATATAAAGTAAATCGGTTTGCTCATTAATGCTGGCAACGGTATGTGCTAGCCAAATTTTATTGTATAAGGTTTGGGCCACTTGCTAACTCCCTGATCTGATTGAGCCACAGCCTGACGGTGCTGTGGCTTTAATAATTAAATGCGTGAAACGATGGCCGCTGCTACATCGGTGGTGGTATAGCCGCCCTGCGGATAAATATCCGGCGTTCCCACACCGGCTTCAACCGCCTCTGCGACTGCTTTTTCAATCGTACGAGCTGCTTCGTCTTGGCCTAATGAGTAACGTAGCATTAAGGCGGCACTTAAAATTTGTGCGATTGGGTTTGCCACCCCTTTTCCGGCGATATCAGGCGCTGAACCACCCGCGGGTTCATACAAGCCAAAGCCTGATTGATTTAAGCTAGCGGAGGGTAATAACCCCATTGAACCGGTGATCATCGCGCACTCGTCCGATAAAATGTCGCCAAATAAGTTATCGCACAGTAATACATCAAACTGGCTAGGCTGTTTAACTAGCTGCATCGCTGCATTATCTACATAAATATAATCTAAGCTCACTTCTGGAAAGTCTTTACTCACTTCGGTTACCACTTCGCGCCATAAAACGCTTGATGCTAAAACATTGGCTTTATCGACCGAGGTTACATGATTGCTGCGTAATTTAGCGGCCTCAAAAGCAAAACGTGCAATACGCTCTATCTCTTTACGTGAATAAGTTTGCGTATCAAATGCAGTTTCTTCTGCCCCTTCGCCACTGCGACCTTTCTCACCAAAATAAATACCACCCGTTAGCTCGCGCACACATAAAATATCAAAGCCTTTTTCGCTAATATCAGCACGTAGTGGTGATGCAGCGCTTAATGCTGGTAATAATTGTGCTGGGCGTAAGTTACAAAACAAACCAAAGTGCTTGCGCAGTGGTAACAGTGACGCGCGCTCCGGTTGGTCATTAGGTGGTAAATGTTCCCACTTAGGACCACCTACTGAACCAAATAAAATAGCATCGGCGTTTTCACATGCTTTTAAAGTGGTATCAGGAAGGGCTTTGCCAAACTCATCAATCGCTGCTCCGCCAATCGCGTGGTGTTCACGGTTCAGAGTAAAACCAAACTTATCACTTACTGCATCAAGCACTTGCTCTGCAGCTGCCATAACTTCTGGGCCAATACCGTCGCCCGCTAATACGGCAACGCTGTAATGTGTTTTACTCATCCTGCTTTCCTTTGTTGTTTTAAATCAGACACTTTTTGTGCTCGATAAATTAAGTTATAAACCCGAACCATAGCGCGTACTGAGGCTTCGACCACATCGGCCGCAATACCGGCACCGTGATAAGGACGGCCATCATATTTAGCAATAATATTCACTTGTCCTAATGAGCTTGCACCTTGGCCGGTGGCCTCTAAATTGTATTCAATCATTTCAACGCTCATACCAGTTAAGCGCTCAATGGCTGCAAATGAGGCTTCTACCGGGCCGTTACCTGTGGCCGCTTCTTGTTTTGCTTCGCCATCAATCAACAAACCTATCGTTGAGCTGGCTACCGATTGAGAGTTCGACGTAGAGTGAACAAACTCTAATTGATATTTTTCATCTTTGTCGCTGATTTGATTAAAGTAAATCATTGCTTCTAGGTCGTAGTCATATACTGTGCCTTTTTGGTCAGCTAACGCAACGAAACTTTGGTATAAGCTATCCATGTCGTAATCAGATTTTTGATAACCTAACTCTTCTAAGCGATGCTCTATAACATGACGCCCTGAACGCGAGGTCATATTTAATTGATTACTTGGCACACCCACACTTTCAGGTGACATAATTTCATAGGTATTTTGCGCTTTTAAGACACCATCTTGGTGAATACCTGAACTGTGGGCAAACGCATTTTCGCCAACAATCGCTTTATTTGGCTGTACCGGCATATTACAAATTTTGGCTACTTGGCGAGAGGCGCGGTAAATTTCTTCGCTTTTTATATCGGTATATACGTTTAAATGGTCTTTGCGCATTTTCATGATCATCGCCACTTCTTCAAGTGAACAATTACCCGCGCGCTCCCCTATACCATTAATCGTACATTCGATTTGGCGAGCACCTGCTTGAACGGCAGCAACAGAGTTAGCAACGGCTAAGCCTAAGTCGTTATGGCAATGCACACTTAAACGGGCTTGATCAATATTTGGCACGTTATTCATTAAATGACGGATCATTGCTGCGTATTCATCTGGCGTTACAAAACCGACGGTATCTGGCAAGTTAATCGTGGATGCACCGGCATTAATAGCTTGCTCAACTATTTTGCATAAATCCCAATGTGGTGTACGTCCTGCGTCTTCACATGAAAATTCCACATCATCAGTGTAATTACGAGCAAGCTTGATTGATTTAACCGCCATTGCAGTGGCATCATCAAGGCTCATTCGCAACTTGTGTTCAAGATGAAGCGGGCTGGTTGCAATAAAAGTATGAATACGGCTTTGCTGTGCACTGCGAAGCGCCTCGCCACAGGCCTCAATATCTTTGGCAACCGAGCGTGCTAAGCCACAAATAATAGGGCCTTTTACTTCAGTGGCAATTCGCTGCACTGAGCGAAAGTCAGCGGGGCTCGAAACCGGAAAGCCCACTTCCATGACATCCACATTTAAGCGGCTAATGGTATGCGCTAGTTGAATTTTATCATCTTCAGTCAGGCTTGCTTTAAGTGCCTGTTCGCCATCACGTAAGGTGGTATCAAAAATCCATACTTTATCTTGCTCTTGCATAACTGCCCCTCATTCCTGTGTTACCCAAATTTCGATTTATCCCTGCAGCGAGATAAAAAAAACCCCGCGGTTGCGGGGTTTTTAATGTTTAACTCAATGCAAACACACTAATCCCCGCTCACTTGCCACAGCAGTAAGAGGTTTAGGTTTAGTGTAATTAAGCGAATAGTTTGCATCTGTTTTCTTGTGTGTGTGTCCAATGAGGCTTATTTTTATCATTGCAACGCAGTTGGCGCAAGCATAAAAATACCAAACAAATAATTAAAGGGGACTTTCTGGGGATTTAAAATTCAAACAAAATTGGATAGCAGAATAAAATATCCAACTTAAACCTAGAGCAGGTTTAAATTAATAAGCGCTGTAAAATACAGCGCTTATTTTAACTTTTTTAATATTTATTCTTTATTTTCAGCACGTACGTAATTTGACGCGCCGCGCGTAATATAACGTAACTGCCATATAACTCGCTCAATCAGTTCATCGCGTTGCTGACCTTCAATATCGAGCGCTTCAGCGCCTGCATTAAATACCAACGTAACCATAGCCTCTGCCTGAATATACGCATGAATAGCATCGCAGGGGGTTTCACTTTCTAAATAATGTGCGAGTTCTAAAATAAAGTGTTTTACTTCACGTGCCACTGCTGCTCTAAATGCTTTTGAGGTACCTGAGCGTTCACGCAACAAAAGTCTAAACTGATTGCTTGAGTTATCAATAAACTCCATAAAAGTAACCACAGAGGTGTTGATTACACTGCCACCACTGGCTATTCGTCTGCGCGCTTGGCGCATCAGCTGGCGCAGGGTTAAACCCGCTTCATCAACCATGGTTAAGCCCAACTCGTTCATATCTTTAAAGTGACGATAAAAAGAGGTAGGCGCAATACCAGCTTCGCGTGCTACTTCACGCAAGCTTAAATTAGAAAAGCTATGATCAGCACTAAGTTGATTAAATGCAGCTTCAATTAATGCTTGTCGTGTTTTTTGTTTCTGTTGTGCTCTAACACCCGACATCAACAGCTCCCTGAGTGAATTTGTAATAAATTTTTAATTAAAAAAATAGCTAATAGTACAGTCTAATACTTGACGGCAGCAGATTGAAATATTATTTTAGCGTACAGTTGTACGCTGAGAAATGAGAAACATGAAAAAACCACCGATTATATGGACCAACGTCCTTTTCTTTAGCCTGACGTTTTTGGCTGCTATTACACTTGTGCCTTGGTATGGGTTTAACTATGGCTTTACAGGCACGCAGTGGGTTGCTTTTGTAGCTTGCATGTTTTTTGCGGGATTATCGATCACCGCGGGCTACCATCGTTTATGGGCGCACAAAACTTACAACGCTCATCCTGTGGTTGAATTTATTTTTGCCCTTGGTGGTGCCTTTGCGCTACAAAACAGTGCATTGCATTGGAGTAGCGATCATCGAATTCACCATGGGCAGGTTGATGACCCAGTTAAAGACCCTTATGCCGCCACAAATGGCTTTTGGTATAGCCACATTGGTTGGATGCTACGTGACTACCAAGGCGACAGCTACGATGATTACAGCAACTGTCGTGATTTACAGCGAAATAAAATTGTTATGTGGCAGCACAAGCATTACTTAAAATTGGTAATTGCCATGAATGTTGGTTTACCGCTAGTACTCGGCTTAATGCTTGGTGATGTATGGGGCATGTTACTGTTAGCAGGCTTATTGCGTTTAGTATTGAGTCAGCACTTTACCTTTTTTATTAACTCAGTAGCACACATTTGGGGTTCACGCCCTTACACTGAAAAAAATACCGCGAGAGACAATGGCTTTTTAGCACTATTTACCTACGGTGAGGGTTATCATAACTTCCATCATATTTTTGCCAGCGATTACCGCAATGGCATTAAATGGTTTCATTACGACCCAACAAAATGGATGATCCGCTCACTCGCTGCCATTGGTTTAGCGAGTAAATTAAAGCGTACACCGGTTGAGCGCATTGAAAAAGCTAAAGCAGAAACCTTAATGAGCAAAACACAAGGTCGCCTTGCAAAATTGCCTTTAGCGCAAGATAAGCTTACATTATTACAACAAGAGTACGATTTGTTGCTTAAAAAGCTGCAAAATTATTGCTCATTACAAAAACAAGTGTTGGAAGCTAAAAAAAATAATATGGCAAAGCAGTGTGAAAAGTCGGCATTAATGGCACAATATCACGAGCTTGAAGCCGCCTGGGAAACACAAAAACAGGCATGGCTAGCACTTAATGCGAGGTTATTAAAAGCCTCTTTTAGTTAAAATAGGAGTGGCTGTGGCCAAACAACCAGAAAAGAAAAAAGTACCCGTGAGCTACCAATATGATGCAATCATTATTGGCACGGGTCCTGGCGGTGAAGGGACCGCTATGAACCTCTCTAAAAGTAACAAAAAAGTAGCGGTTATTGAACGCCAAACTGCTGTTGGTGGTGGTTGTGTTCACTGGGGAACCATTCCTTCAAAGGCACTTCGCCATTCAGTTAGTCGCTACATTGAATACAAAGCAAACCCTTTGTTTAACGTAGGTGAGCGCCCAGTAAGACTTACTTTTCCAGATATTTTACGCCATGCCAGCTCGGTAATTTCAAAGCAATCAAACTTACGCAGCAGCTTTTACGATCGTAACCGCATTCATATGTTTCAAGGCGATGCTAGCTTTGTTGATAAGCACACTATTGAAATTAGACGTAATGACGGTTCAACTGAACGCCTAACTGCACAAACGATTGTTATTGCTACCGGCTCACGCCCTTATCGCCCACCAGGTGTTGATTTCACCCATTCGCGTATTTATGAAAGTGACACAATTTTAGGCCTTGAACATGACCCTCATCGCGTACTTATATACGGCGCGGGTGTAATTGGTTGTGAATATGCATCTATCTTTAAAGGGCTAGGTGCCAAAGTCGACTTAGTGAATACTCGCGATCGCTTATTGGCGTTCATGGATGCTGAAATATCTGATGCATTAAGCTATCACTTTTGGAATAGCGGTATTGTAATTCGTCATAACGAAGAATTTGATCGCATTGAAACCCGTGATGACTGCGTTGTTATGCATTTAAAATCGGGCAAACGTGTTAAAGCTGACTGTATTTTATTTGCCAATGGCCGAACCGGAAACACTGACACCCTTAATTTAGAAGCCATTGGCTTAAAAGCAGATAGCCGCGGACAGATAAAAGTAAACGAAACCTACCAAACAGAAGTAGACAATGTATACGCGGTAGGTGATGTTATTGGCTATCCAAGTCTTGCTAGTGCTGCCTTTGATCAAGGTCGAATTGCCGCAGATGCCATCGCGTGTGGTAATTGTGATGAAAAGCTGATTATTGATATTCCAGCCGGTATTTATACTATTCCTGAAATGAGTTCTGTCGGTAAAACAGAGCAGCAATTAACTGCTGCAAAAGTACCGTATGAAGTGGGACGTGCGCAATTTAAACATTTAGCCCGCGCGCAAATTGCAGGCACCGATGTGGGCAGTTTAAAAATATTATTTCATACAGAAACCAAAGAAGTACTCGGCGTGCACTGCTTTGGTGAGCGTGCCTCTGAAATTGTACATATTGGCCAAGCTATTATGGAACAAAAAAATGGTGGCAACACCATCGACTACTTTGTAAATACCACGTTTAACTACCCAACGATGGCAGAAGCCTACCGAGTTGCGGCGTTAAATGGCTTAAATCGCTTGTTTAAGTAATATTAAGCACTAGGTAACAAAAAGCCCGCTTGAATCAAGCGGGCTTTTTTAATAACTCATCATTATTTAGAAACTATTTAACCTGAACTTTGGTTAAGAGATTTACTAACGTATTGAATCAAAATTGATATTTATATTTATTTTCTCTAGCCAGAGATTTCCAGTGAAAACAAGGCGAAATTACGCGTCAATAGCTCGCCTATTGCAAGTAAATTCCACTTACT
>NZ_PNCN01000038.1:0-48599 GCF_005886135.1 Pseudoalteromonas sp. S4741
TCGTTTCAAGTACCTTGTTCATGCTCGTTCCTTTTTGTTCTAATCACTCTTGGTCGAATGATCGGATCATGGAACGAGCATTTAGTTCCTTTAAATTAGTAATTTCTTATCCGAAGCTCAGGTTCGTTAGGCTTAAATACTAAGTGTAGTGTTTTATTTAATAAAGCAATCACAGGCTGAATTCGAAATAACCATAAATAATAAAAAGATTGTCACAACGTCTTTTTTTTATAAATGTGATTTTAATGAGGAAGAATTTATCAGCTATTACATTGATAATGAATATGTGTTTGCAGACTCAATGGCATTTAATTAATGGATAGTATCAAGCTGCCTTTAGTTAAATACACACCTGTCGGTTCCCGTTGATAGTACTAACAGAACTAAATTAGATTTTGCAGTGACGAGCTAAACTCATCCCTTATGGCTCATACCTACATGCTAAGTTTTGATCTAATAATTATGACTATAAACAAAACTTAGCACGTAAATTAAAGGTTATTGCTCATCGGCGTCACGAATGCGTTCTTTACGTTCTTGCTCTTCATCAAAGGCGGCTTGAATTTCGCCAAGTACTGAATCTACATCTGCAGCTTCGCCATCGTCTTCAAATTCGCCACTGAGTTTTGAGTGCGGGGTTAAGTTAGCATCTGCAAACAGTGCCCACATTTCTTTGGCATATTGCGTATGTAATAACGCCGGTGCAAATTGGCCATAATAGCGGCGCATGTTATTTACATCGCGGGTAAACATGGCTTCGGCGCTATTATTAGCAGAAGCGTTAACCGCTTGGGGTAAATCAATAATTACTGGGCCGTTGCTATCAACAAGTACATTAAACTCCGATAAATCACCGTGAATAATCCCAGCGCACAGCATGAGTTTAATGTAGTGCATCATTAATGTATGTTGCTCAATGGCTTGTTGCTCGGTTAAATCAACTGCACCAAGCTGAGGTGCAACATCGCCTTCATCATCACTTACAAGTTCCATTAGCAATACACCGTCAATGCAGCCGTAAGTTTGCGGTACCCGAACACCCGCTGAGGATAAACGCGATAACGCGTCAACCTCGGCATTTTGCCAAATTTCTTCTTCTAATTGGCGGCCATAGCTTGAACGTTTACCCATAGCACGGGCTTGTCGGCCACTGCGTACTTTGCGGCCCTCTTGATACTGGGCGGCTTTTTTAAAACTGCGCTTACTGGCATCTTTGTATACTTTAGCGCAGCGAATTTCATCGCCACAGGCCACCACAAATACATCGGCCTCTTTACCGCTCATTAACCGGCTGATCACTTCATCAATAAAACCATCATCAACTAATGGCTGTAAGCGTTTAGGTATTTTCAAACGACACCTACTAAAAATACAGGGTTGGCTTTTTGTTTTGCTATGTGGTTCAAACGAGGCATACCTTTGGGGATTGAAGAAAGTTATAAATTATTAGTAAACTTTAAAGTTACATTTAATGACTAAATTACGCAGCTAGAATAAGCGACTACAGCTAAAAAGCCAACCGCCTTTTTTGCTTTTTAAACATTATTGAACAAGAGCCGAGATAAAACCAAAAAACGAGTACGGTTTAGCGTACTCGTTTACTTTATATTATTAAAAAGTGTTTAGAACTGCCACACTAAAGACGCCCAATAGCGACGGCCATCTTCAACATAGCCATACTCTTGCTCTGTGATCTCTTTATCAAGCAAGTTGTAAATTCCAGCACCAAGTTTAACGCTGTCACTTAGCTGATAATTAGCACCTAAATTGGCAATGGTATAATCAGGAGCAATTAAACTGCTTTGTGAAGGCCCTGTGGTAGGCTGGCTTTCTTCTCCACGATATTGCACACGTAACCATCCGCCTAACTTATCTGTTGGACGCCAATTTAAAGACGTTTGTAAACTATGTTTTGGTAGCTGATTAAGTGGGCTCCCCTTATATTGACCGGTTTTTTGCTCTGAGTCGGTGTAGGTATAACTGGCACTCACATCAATTTCAGTTGAAATATCATAATCTACGGATAGCTCAATACCTTGGGTTATGGCTTCGTCCACATTAATGTACGTAGTTGGCATGGAGTCGAACTGATTTGGGCCATCTGTACACTGCGTTAATGGGCATGCTATACGGGTTATTTTGTCATCAAATTCATTATAAAAAACGGTTGTCGATATGCTTAAATCGCGTCCAGAATCATAGTAAACACCCATTTCATAGTTAACTGATTGCTCAGGTTTTAAATCGGGATTACCATAAATATTCCCGCCACGACTCACTTGTCCCCACTGGGCGGTAGATTGGCGAATATTGGGGGCCCGGAAACCGGTTGATATGCCGCCTTTAATGGTGATCAACTTAGATGCGCTATAAACACCATACAAACGTGGGCTCCAATGACCCGCAAAGTTGCCATCATGATCGTAACGTAGACCTGCGGTAAGCTTAAAGTCATCCGTAGCTGCCCACTCGTTTTCACCAAAAACTGACCATTGCTCGTTTTCTACATGGGTTAAGTCGCTAATTTTATTGCTTGTATAATCATCCAATGACTCTTTTAAATAGGTCGCACCAAACGTAGAGTTATGATTGCTATAAAGCGGTAAACTCCAAGTCGTTTGAATGTCGGTATTTTCGACAAACATTTCACGTGAGTTATTATCAAACTTATCGTACTTAATATAACTTCGTGACGAGCCAAAGTCATAAAAACCATTGTGTGACATAGAGTATGTTTGTTGCTCATACTCAGTAGTTGCTGATTCAGGACAGCCACGTCGACCACAGTTTTCACCTGGCGCAAGCGGGGCAACTGTTTTACCAAGTGTTTCGTCTAATGTTTGTTTTGCCGAGCCAAGTTCAAACATTAATTCGTGACTATCATTAGGTGTTAATGTGAACTTGGCTTTAACATTACTTTGTTCTTTTCCTCGAAATCCTGCAGTAAAATCATCTTCATTTCGCTTTGAAAACTGCCCATACAATTGCACGCCCAATAGATCTGGAATAATGCCACCAGAAGTGAAAAAGCTGGCTTGGTTTATATCACCTGACTGGCTTTGCTCTTGAATGGTGCTGTCTAAACGCAGTTCACCGTACCACTGCTCTGGCGCTTTACGAGTAATAATATTGATCACACCACCAATAGCATCAGAGCCATACAACGACGACATAGGGCCACGTATTACTTCAATACGTTCAATCGCTGAGATTGGCGGTGTCCAAGCACCTTCTACGCCTGGGCCATCACTATTAGGTCGTGTTTCTCTTGAGCTTTGGCGTTGTCCATCAATAAGAATAAGCGTGTATTGGCTAGCCATACCACGCAAGCTAATATCTTTTCTGTCGCCTCCGCCGGTCACTATTACACCCGGAATATCAGCCATTGCGTCGGTTAAGTCACGATAAAAGCGTTTTTCTAGCTGCGCTCTGTCGATAACACTAATGCTTGCGGGCGCCTCTTTGAGCATTTGTTCGTAGCCAGAAGCAGTGACAACCATTACTTCCATATCTTGTTTTTTTTCATCAGCAAAAGCAGGGTTAGCAATTGCAAAAGTACTTAAAATAAATGCAGTTACCGGCCTTAACTTACAACTTACCGTGTTCATGATATTTCTCCGTGACATTTAGCGTGCAAATGATAATAATTAGCATTTGCGATAATAGTGAGAAGTTCCCTTTCTCACAACGTTATTTTTATTAAAGCTAATTTAAGTAAGGCTTAACGGTATGAGTGATAAGTTAACTAAAACCCTGAATATATTTGTTCGCACAGTACAAACGGGAAGTATGAGTAAAGCTGCCGCTGACCTTTTAATGACAACCTCTGCAATTAGCCAGCAAATAAAACAAATAGAGCAAGATGTAGGTTTGAGTTTATTTAATCGAAGCCCTCGAGAATTAACGCTTACCGAGGCGGGTGAACTGTATTATCAAAGTTGTTTACAAATGCTTGCCGTTGCAACAGCTACATCAGAACAATTACAGCATTTACAAAATTGCCCGAGTGGGCAATTAAAACTAGCAGCCCCTGTCGGTTTTGGAGGTGGGTTACTAAGCGAGCCTGTAAAGCATTTAATTAGCCAATTTAATGATATAGATGTGCACTTAACGCTTTCTGACGAACCCATTGATATGATCAGAACAGGTATAGATTTAGTGCTGGCGATTGGCCCTCTCGAAGACTCAAACTTAATTGCACGCCAGCTCGCTAGTTGGCCATTAATACTGTGTGTTCATAAAAATCATGCACTAGCACAGCAACCAAAAATCACACTGGATGACCTAAAAGCGCATAACCGCATTGCGCATATAGCTGTTGATCCGGCGCTTACGCATCTTACTCGCGGCGTAAATACAACACTACAAAAAGCGCGTATTACCATTAATAATATGCAAACTGTGATTCAATTTGTTCTCGATGAGTTAGGCTATGCTATTTTGCCTGAGCCTGAAGTACGTAATTTCTTAGCTACAGGAGAACTTTTAGAAATATGCACTGATTGGCAACTTCCCCATTACGATGTATTTGCTCTAACGCCTGCACGCGATACGTTAGCAGCAAAAACAAAAGCCGCAATTAAAGCACTTAACGCATCATTTTCAGCTATTTAAATAACCTAAGTTCAGGTTAAATAACCTATGGCTTGTTTATAGCTAGTTAATTGCAAATAAAATTCCTACCTGCATCATTTAACTCCCCGCAATACGCTTCAGTTACTTAATGTTATTGCCTTTGGTTAAAGTTTATACTTGTAGTTTTTCTGTTATGTAAACGCAAAACAAGCATATAGCTAAGCGCTCATTCAGTAAGACTGCATTAGTATTAATACTTTGCGGCACGTTAATAAACACACGGTTATTAAACAGGAGTAAATTACATGGCAAGCACATCTAATAAGTCACACGAGGTTAGTAATGCACAATCGGCTTTATTAAACCCAGAGCACAGCATTCAAGTACGAGGCGCGCGTGTTCATAACTTAAAAAATGTGGATGTAAACTTGCCCCGTAATTCACTTGTTGTTTTTACCGGTATATCGGGCTCGGGTAAATCTTCGCTCGCCTTTGGAACATTATTTGCCGAATCGCAGCATCGTTATCTTGATTCGGTATCCCCTTATGCACGCAGATTAATCGATCAGGTAGACGAGCCGGATGTAGATTCAATTGAAGGACTGCCACCCGCGGTAGCCCTGCAGCAACAGCGCGGTGCACCCTCGGTACGTTCATCGGTGGGTAGTGTAACCACTATTTCTAACGCGCTGCGAATGCTTTACTCTCGTGCAGGCGAATACCCCAATGGGCAAGGCATACTGTACGCCGATGCGTTTTCGCCCAATACGCCACAAGGCGCCTGTCCAGAATGCCACGGTATTGGCCGTGTATTTAACGTAACCGAAGAGCTGTTAGTGCCCGACCCTACTAAATCAATTAAAGAGCGCGCTATTGCAGCATGGCCGCCGGCCTGGCAAGGTAAAAACCTAAGCCGTATTCTTACCTCGCTAGGCTACGACATTAATAAACCGTGGAATACCCTGCCTAAAAAAGCCCGTGATTGGATTTTGTTTACCGACGACACACCCACAGTGCCCGTTTTTCCTGAGTACACGCTTGAGCAAACCCAAGCCGCTATTAAAAATGAAGAAAGCCCCAGTTACATGGGTACATTTATAAGTGCTAAACGCTTTGTTTTACAATCGTTTGCCAGTACGCAAAGCACACGCACAAAAAAGCGCGTATCGCAGTATATGCAAATATCACAATGCCCGCAGTGCGAAGGTAAAAAGCTTAAAAAAGAGTCGTTGTCGGTTAAAATAGCGGGCCTTGATATAGGTGAGATTTCGCAATTAACACTCAATGAGCTAGCAGATAAACTAAGGTTTGCCGCTAGTACCCCCGCTAAAAGTAATGCTGCAAACCCCGAAAAAGCCATAGTTGCAAAGCGTATAGCAGACGACATTCTTAAACGCGTAGAAGCACTTACCAAACTTGGTTTAGGATATTTATCGCTTGAGCGCACCACGCCATCGTTATCGCCGGGGGAGTTACAACGCTTAAGGCTTGCAACGCAAATTCGCTCAAAATTATTTGGTGTTGTGTATGTGTTAGATGAACCCTCTGCAGGCTTACACCCTGCCGATACCCAGGCCTTATTAGCCGCACTAGATGAGCTAATAGCTGCTGGTAACTCCGTGTTTGTGGTTGAGCACGACGTAAGTGTTATTCGTCACGCCGATTGGGTGGTTGATGTAGGGCCAAATGCGGGCTCCCGTGGCGGTAATATAGTTTATAGCGGCCCTGTTGAAGGCTTAAAGCAAATTAGCAGCTCACACACGAGCCAGTACTTATTTAAAAATAACGAATCCCAGCAAGCTCAAATACAAAACAAACAACGCCAAGCAAAAGCATGGCTTACGCTTAAAAATGTTGAGCGTAACAACTTACAAAAGCTTAATGTAGAATTTCCGCTTGGAGTTATTACAAGTGTTACAGGGGTATCTGGCTCAGGTAAATCAAGCTTAGTAAGCCAAGCGCTTGTTGAATTGATTTACGATGCACTAGGGCAAAAATCGCAGCCACAAATACCCATAGATGAAGCCGAGCTACTCGAGCAAGAACTCGATATAACAACCGGCGGACAAATAACTGGGGGCATTGAGCACATAAAGCGACTAATAACGGTTGATCAAAAAGCCATTGGCCGCACACCTCGCTCAAACCTCGCAACTTACACGGGCTTATTTGATCACGTACGTAAACTGTTTGCCAATACCAAAGAGGCAAAAGCACGTAAGTACGATGCCGGTCGTTTTTCGTTTAATGTTAAAAAGGGTCGATGCGAAAATTGCGAAGGTGTAGGCTTTGTAAGCGTGGAGCTGTTATTTTTACCTAGCGTGTATTCGCCTTGCCCTGTGTGTAACGCCAAGCGCTACAACCAAAAAACACTCGAGATTACCTATAAAGATAAAACTATTGCTGATGTACTTAATTTAACGGTGGAGTCTGCGCATACCTTTTTTGCCGATGAACCCGCTATTTTACGTGCGCTAAATGCGCTGCTACAAGTAGGCCTTGGCTATTTACGTTTAGGCCAACCTGCTACTGAGCTTTCGGGCGGTGAAGCCCAGCGCATTAAACTTGCCACTGAACTACAACGTACTCAGCGCGGCGATACGCTTTATATTTTAGATGAACCAACTACCGGCCTACACCCTAAAGATGTAGCCATGCTAATGGCCCAGCTAAATGGCTTAGTTGATGCGGGCAACACCGTCATTATGGTTGAACACGATATGCAAGTTGCCAGTAACAGTGATTGGGTTATTGATATTGGCCCCGGAGCCGGCGATGAAGGCGGGGTAATAGTTGCTCAAGGTTCCCCCGAAAAAGTGGCAAGCGTAAAGGCGAGTAAAACCGCACCATTTTTACTTAAATAGTTAATAGATGACGCTTTTAGTTGTATAAAAGCGTCATCTATATATGGTAGTTAACGCTGAAAATAACGGCTTGAGATAGATTAATTATCCAAAGTTCAGGTTTACTAATACATCCCTTTTTTATCTTGGTAACCAATCTGAAATAGCTTTACCTATTTCGTGCGGTGAATCCTCTTGGATGTAGTGAATACCGCTTACGGTTACCTCAGTTAGGTTTGGCCATGTGCGCACAAAATCTCTTGCGTAACCAACTAAAAAAGCACCCGGTTCAGCATTAATAAATAGCTTAGGAATATCGTGAGAGTTAGCTAAATAGCTCGCATAGCTTTTAACTAAAGCCACGGTATCGGCAGGCTCTCCAGCAATGGGCAGTTGGCGAGGCCCTGCTAAAATTGCACGGCGATCTTCTCCTGCATTTATAAAGGGTCTGCGATACTCATCATGCTCTGCCTGCGTTAATTTGCGTGCAATGGTCGCTGGTAATATTGTTTCAATAAAAAAGTTGTCATCAAGCACCATTTTTTCACCCTCAGCTGAGCGCATAGTGCCAATGGGTCCGTGCAAATCTTTAGGAAAATCGTCCCATGTTGGAAAGTCAGTAACAATTGCTTCCATAAACGCAATTGCTTTTACAGCATCACGATGTGTATTAGCCCAGTTAAAACCAACGCCTGAACCCCAATCGTGCAGCACCAAGGTAACGTTATTATTTACACCCAACGCTTCTAAAAGTGCAAATGTGTATTTGCTGTTTTCAGCAAGTGAGTAGCTGCCCTCATGGGTGTTATCTAACTTTTGCGAATCTCCTAATCCAATCATATCGATAGCAATTAAACGCCCTTTTCCTTGCAAATAGGGCATAACGTTTCGCCAAAGGAAGCTAGATGTAGGGTTACCATGTAAAAAAACAATAGGATCACCTTCGCCTTCATCTATATAAGCCATTTTTTTATCTAATACAGTTTTAAACTTTTTTGCATAACGTAATGTTTCTGAATCATTTTTCATTTAATTATATCGCTTTATTTAACTGATGAGCTGGCGGTAAATCCTCGCTCATCTAATTTGTGTAATATTCGAAGTAGATTAACTAATTTCGAGTTAATATACATGACTGAGTCATACAATAAACGAACGGGTTTAATTTGTCACTATATTTATATGATCGAATCACATATAATTAAATTTATGAAAAATGAAAAATATATATCAAATTTAATCGGCACGTTTGCTACTTCTGTTTCTAATGACATTGAAAAACAGATTGCCGAATTAGGCGGGCGAAGCCTAAGCCACGAAGCGGCACTGGTCACTATTTACAATCATCCGAATGAAACCATTGATGTACTAAGCAAGGTTTTAGGCTTAACGCATTCTGGTGCAGTTAGATTAATAAATACACTTGAAAAAGAAGAATTTGTAGAAAGGCGAAAGTCAGTAAAAGATGCCCGCTCTGTTGTTTTATGCGTAACGGATAAAGGAAGCCAAAGAGTTGAACTAGTACTAGCCAGCAGAGAAACAGCCACCTCTAAAATACTAAACAACTTTAATGATGAACAAAAACAACGCTTTTTAAGTTTGATAGAAGTAGCACTTGGCAGCCTAACAAACGAGCAGGTAGAAGCACGTAAAATATGCAAATTATGTAACGAAGGTGTATGTAGAAAGCGTGGTTGCCCAGTAGAAAATGCTATTAAGTAAAGTACACCTCACTTAAAAATTTATCCAATAAGTTAAAGAATGATAACAGCCACTTTAGTCGTTTTTCTTACATGAAATTAGGTAAAGATGGATTCGATTATAGTTATAAAATTCATGCATCTTTTTAAATTGTAAAGGTATTCCCCCCTTGTACCTTTTTTAAAATAAGAAAAAAGAACCGTTTTAATGAGAGTTTTTAGCTATAAGGTTGACTCATCTAGTTACAAGTGTTAAAAAGTGAAAATGAACACTAACTTAATAAAGGAATAATTGTATGATAAAGGGAATAAAAATCGCTTTAGTATCAAGTGTAATGCTCTCTGGCTGTGTAGTTACTGAAACTATTAATGTAGGTATTGCTAGTTTAAATAACTCTTTCACAACTGCTGAATTACCTATTACATACACAAAAGCGGCTAAAGAAAGTGGCACTGAGAAAATGAAGCGTCTTGCAGTTATTTCAAACAACAGAAACGCAGCTACAGGTATAATTGAAACAAACCTTTCAAATATTCGTGTGAATGGCCAACCTTACTTTACCTTTGTTGATAAAGCTTCTCTTAGTAAAATTATAGAACAACAACGGTTTAATGAAAGTGATATCAGTAACTCAAAAAACAGAACCCGCCTAGGTAAACTTACAGGCGCAGATACACTTATCACTGCTGACTACACTGCTGATGTAGATACCTCTACTTACTACGAAAAAGACAGTGAATGTATACAAAAAGGTGATAAATGGTACAAGTGTGAGAAGTCTAGAGAAATAACCATTAAGTGTTCAGAAAAAATTGCGAAAGTAAATTTTAAACCTAAGGCTGTATCTGTAGAAACAGGGCAAATTGTGTTTACTAAACAATATTCACGCCTATCAAGTAGTAAAGTATGTAAAGGTGACGACCCTCATCCATCTGACTCTGTATTACGAGGCAGAGCACTTGCCGCTGTAATAGAAGAATTAAAACAAGATGTTGCACCACACCAAGTGACTAAAAATGTAAAGTTGATGGAATCTGATGATTCAGATTTAACTGATAAAGCAGAAGAGTTATTAGACCTCGCTGTTGAATTTGCAGAAAAAGACATGCCTGACCACGCCTGCAAAACCTTTGCAAAAGCTCAAAGTCAGTATTCAGAATCACTGGCTATAAACTACAACAATGGTGTGTGCGCAGAAAGAGCGAATGATTTAGAATTAGCAAAAGCATATTATGAAAAAGCGAGCAACTTAACATTAGACGTTGACGAACTTAAGTTTGTTATTGAAGGCCAAACACGGCTTGTCGAGCGTGAATCGGATAACGCAAAGCTAACTCTAGCAACAACTTCAAACCGTTTGTAATTTAAGTTAAGGCCTACCAATTTTGTGTTAGGCCTTATTGCTGTTGGTAAAACTATGACTACTAGAACATCCTCACTACTATTAGCGGCAATAGCGCTAAGTCCT
Organism: Pseudoalteromonas sp. S4741; assembly: GCF_005886135.1. Taxonomy (NCBI): domain Bacteria; kingdom Pseudomonadati; phylum Pseudomonadota; class Gammaproteobacteria; order Alteromonadales; family Pseudoalteromonadaceae; genus Pseudoalteromonas; species Pseudoalteromonas sp. S4741. Next base: position 10,588 of record NZ_PNCN01000038.1, read on the forward strand.
TTCCTTACTAATGCAGCATCACATTGTAGTTGCAGCTCATACTATGCAAAGAATGCCCAGCCTAAGTGGGTAGGAATAGATATTGTTGATGATGAAAAATTAGCTAGCTCAGGCTCTTCACAATGCTCTGGTTTAAAAACAATTGATGAACGTCGGTCAGCTAAAAATGCGCGTGAAGAGCTCGCAAAATTACTAAGTACTGATATTTCAGTGAAAGAAATAATTAAAAGCACCTCATCAAGCACAGTAAGCCATTCTGATTACAAATCGGTGATTGAGTCTCAAACCAATCAGCTATTAAAAAGCGCAAAAGTATATGATCGTTATGTAGACCCTATTAACTGTACTGTATATGCAGCTATTTCAATTAGTAAAGCCGATCTTGAAGAAGGCCAACAAGAAAAAATAAAACAACAACAAGCAATGCTAGGCGCAAAAAATAGTTGCTTAAAAGTAACGGGCGAAAATAGCTCTCAACTTACAGAGTTACTCACTGAGCAACTTTTACAGCATGGATATAAATTAACAAACTCGGCTTGCGAAGTGACCTATTTAGTTAAAAACTCGATAATAAAAGCACAAAGTAAACTTGTAATTACACAGTTAAAACTTCAAATAGATACACAAAGCAAAAAGTCTATTTGGCAACAACGTTTTGAAGGAAAAGGTTTGAGCTACTCTAAACGCTCAAAAACCGAGTTAATTCATTTAGCCAATCAAGACAGCACAACTAATTTAATAAATAGCATTGTAAAGTTAAAAAATACTGCTATCGATTCTTATTAGCGATTATATTAAGCCATGTTTTAAACAGTTATATTTAACACTGATAAACTATATTTTAAGGATGAAAATGTCTGTAGGAAATAACTTAGAGCCTGAGGCTAACACTGAAGAAAATAAATCTTTGTTAGCTAAATTGAAAGGTTACTTTATTTTACTTATGGTTGCTTTAATGGGTCTTGGAAATTGGGCCGATAGTAAAGCACTCATAATTGAAGGGTACAACGGATTCATTACTCACTTTACGAACCAAATCGAAGAAAAAAAGATTACTGCGCTAGATATTGGCAACTACTTACCTTACGCTGAAAAAAAAATAGGTATTCCGCAAGTAATTAAAACATCATCTTTGAATACTGATTACGAATATAGGTATTACAAAAATACGAAATATTTACTCACACTTATTAATAAAAATACTCGTATAGTCGGCATCGCCGTACATAGCTTAAAATACGATAAAGCTATGGTACCGGAATTTACACCCTTAATACCTTTTAATAAAAAAATGCTCAGAGTTAATAGTCTAAGCGATGTTATAAAATCAAGTAACGAATTTTATTTTGATTCTCATAATATTAAATATTATATGCTGTCAAAACAGTTAAATGCTCAAGGTATGTTTTTGAACCTTAGCGTTGGCTTTAGTAACTACGCACCATTACTTGATGAAACGCAAAAAGCTTTATTTAAACTTGATGAGTTAATGCTTACTCAAGATGACGAAAAAGCCTTAGCTAAAACAACCGAGATACTTGCTAACACTGCGGCTACATTTTATGCAGTATCTGAGCTATCTAGTGAATACATCTCTGATTCATTACTGACCAAGTATGAATTTAACGCTTATTTTTAAGGGATAAAAAATGCGTCACACTTTATTATTTTTTGCTTTATTTACTGCTTACAGCGGGGCTACCACGCCGACGTTCGAAGAATTTAAAAAACAGCAACTTGCAAAACAAACCACTTTTAAAAACGATCATCAGTTAGAATATCAAGCATTCAGACAAGCATATCTCGAGGAATACGATAAATTTAGAGATAGATTATTGCAAAACTGGTCAAGACCTGTACAAAGCTCATTATTAGAACGTGTTGAATATAGTGCGGATAAAAAAACACGTATTATTATTGATGAACAAAATTCGACCGTGACTGTACAAACACTTGAAGACTCAAATGAAACAGGACTAAAAGCGACTTCTCAAGAAGAAGTATTAACAACAAATCAATTGTTAAATAATGTTAAATTATCGCCGGTTTTAACTGATATTTTTAAAGACCTTAGCTTACTCGATAAAGCAGTAAAAACAGCAAAAGTTGATATAAAAGCACAGCCAGACAAACATGAAAGCGAAGTCGCATTAATTAATGAAATTACTTCTCAACACGAGCAATCATTGAGTAGTTTAGATAAAAACGAGCAATTACCTAAAGCACAAATTGATATCCAAAAAGAGCAGCTTACCAAAGAAAAAGAACAACGTATTAGTAATTTAAATAATGCGCTAAAAAAAACAAAAGAGCAAAACCTTACCTACAAACGCATTAAGTCGTATACTTTCGCTCTACCCGATACTTATTTACAAAAAAAAGTAGCGCCTTTTGTTACTTATTATAGCCAGTTTTCTAAAGACCAATTATCTTTACTATTAGCTATTTCACATGCTGAGTCGTCATTTGATCCTAATGCAAAATCGCATATTCCAGCATTTGGATTAATGCAAATAGTGCCAAACTCAGCAGGCTTAGATGTTGCTCGCAAACAATTTAAAAAGGATATTGCTCCTACAGCTAAAGAACTATTCGACCCAAAAACTAATATAACTTACGGTGCTGGGTACTTAGACATTTTAACGACTCGATATTTGCGCAAAATTAATAATCCCATAAGCCGAAGATATTGTGCCATTGCAGCTTATAATACTGGCGCTGGTAACGTAGCTAAAGCATTTAACTTAAATAGAAGTACGAATGTAAATAAAGCGGTAGCCTTAATAAACCAATTAGATAGCGAGGGTGTATACGCACAACTTATAAATAATTTACCGTACGACGAAACAAAAAAGTACTTACAAAAGGTAAGTAAATTAGATATTCAATATCAAAAAAACTTAGAACAATGGAACCTTAACAATAAGGAAGTAAATCATGCGAAATAAACTTTTAATATTGGCAGTTGCTGGAGTTATTACAGCATGTGGTACAACACCACAAAAGTCTCAACCTCTTGCTGAAAACGATTCTGTTCCAAGCTGGGTTTTACAACCTACAGCACCCGAGGGCGGTTTGGCTTCATCTAGCTGTGTAGTATGGACGGGAAATATGGCTGCAAGTAGAGCACAAGCTATTGCCAATGCACGTGCCGATCTAGCAACTCAAATTAGTGCTAAAGCGCAAGTAATGGATACACTAATAAACAAACAAACCCAACAGCAAGACTCAACGACGACTAATTCATCATTTACGCAAATAAGTAAACAGGTAGCTGAGCAAAGCTTAGTAGGGGCTATTGCTAAAGAAATTGGTTTTGCTCGCTTAGATGGAAAGAAACAGTTATGTGCGCTTGTAACTATGGAAAATACTAAGCCTTTATTTGATAAATTAATCGAAACGTCAGGAAAGAATTTAAGCCCTAATGATGAAGATATGCTTTATCGTGAATTCAAATTAAAAACAACAACTGATGAGCTTAAAGCGCTAGATAAATAAGCGTTTCATAACAGCCCTAATATAAGTTGGGGTTGTTATATTAATTAAATAACTACAATAAATTACCCTAGTATTAACCAAACCCCCACTAGCACCATTAAACTCCCGGCAATTCGGTTCATCCATTTTATGTTATCGCCTCGGCTTAAAAATAAACGTAGGCTTTTACCGCCTGTTGCATAGGCGAGCATACATAAAAATTCGCTTACCATAATAACTAAAACAAGCACTAAAAGTTGTGGGGCTACTGCATGCTGTACACTAATAAAGGGAGGCAATAGTGAGATCATAAACGCCCAGCCTTTAGGGTTTGCAATGGCCGTTACAAAGCCTTGCGTAAAAAGCGACTGTCGGCTTATATCGCTTGGGCCATGTGTATTAATTGACATTTTACCTTTGGCGCGCCACATATTTATGCCTATATAAATTAAATACCCACCACCTACCCATTTTAAAATAGCAAAGGCCTCTGGGTAATTTAGCATTACACCTGCGACACCGAGTACCGCAGCAACGGCAACACTTGCGACCCCTAATAACTCACCTATCATCATCCAGAGTGTTCGGCGTACACCTATGCTCATGCCGAGTGTCATGGCAAGGGTCATACACATACCGGGGGTGATAGATACAAAAAAGAAGGTAGGAATAAAAACCGCAAGCGCTGCTACATCAATCATTAATTTACTCTCGTATTCAAACAAAAACGCGGCTAAGTAGCCGCGTTGTTGCTTACTTATGTTTATTGCTATTGACTTGTACTTGCCTCTAGTTCAGTAATTGCCTCTACAGGCTCTGCTTTATCATTTAACAAATACTTATCTAACCACTGCTCTTGTTCCCACAGTACGTGTAATAAACTTTTACGTGCGCGATAGCCGTGGGCTTCGTAAGGCAGCATTACTAAACGAGCATCTTTACCTAAGCCTTTAAGCGCTGCGTACATGCGCTCACTTTGCATTGGAAAAGTGCCTGAATTAGGATCTTCTTTGCCGTGGATCATCAGCATTGGCTCGTTAATTTTTTCAGCATGAAAGAACGGCGACATATTAGCGTACACATTTTGTGCTTGCCAAAAATCACGCTCTTCCCCCTGAAAACCAAACGGCGTTAAGGTACGGTTGTACGCGCCACTGCGAGCAATACCAGTTTTAAATAAATCACTATGTGCCAATAAATTTGCCACCATAAATGCACCGTATGAGTGCCCAGCTATGGCTATGTTGTTTTTATCGGCAATGCCTTTTTTAACTAATACATCAACCGCTGCTTGCGCGCTTGCTACAAGTTGTGTTCTAAAGTTATCGTTTGGTTCGCTGCCATCAATACCTACAATCGGCATTTTAGGATCGTCAAACACGGCAATACCTTTAGCAAGGTAAGGCATAGGGCCCCAATAGCCTATGTAAGTAAATTCGTATGGCGATTCGCGCACTTGTGATGCTACGGCTTTATCTTTGTACTCGAGCGGGTAGGCCCACATAAGTACCGGTAACGGGCCTTGAGTTGCATCGTAGTCTGGCGGTAAATAAAGTGTGCCCGAAAGCTCTACGCCGTCATCACGTTTATAACGTAATTGCTCTTTTGTCACCCCTTTAAATGCAGGGTATGGGTGAGCAAAATTAGTTAATTGAGTAAGCGTATCGTTATCTAAATCACGAATAAAAAAGTTAGGTTGCTCAGTTTTAGACTCACGAACCGTTATAAAGCGCTCGCCTTCATCGTCAAGCAAAGCACGAACACGTTCGTAGTATGGCGCTTGTGATTGCCATAAACGCTTGCTGCTATTCGTTTTTACATCGTACTGGTCTAAAAACGGAATATTACCTTGCTCTGATGCGCCGTTACCGCGCAAATACACATAACGCCCGCCAACAATTTTAATAACGTTAGCACCTAAATCGTTGCGCTCGTAAATAAAGTTACCTGGGTCTTTATACGCATCGTTATAACTGCGCTCTGAAAACAGCACGCGGTTTTTATCGGCATTACGTGGTTGAATAACGTACATGCGAACTTGACGGTCGCTAAAGCGCCAATCGCTCAGTATGGCAATATTTTGGTTAGCCCACTCAATACCTGCAAAACGGCGCTCTACTTTTGCAAACAGCTTAGGCTCGCGTTTAAACGGCGCACGTAGGCTGTAAATATAGTCATGGTGCTCAACGTCAGTTTTCATGTCGCCGCCATCTTGCGCCTCGGCCCAAATAACTTCTGCGCCTTGGTCGGCGCGCCATTCAAAGTTGCGTCGGCCGGTGCGAACACTGTCGTAGCCTTGTGGAATATTATCGGCAAGGGGTTGTTTTGCAAGCTCGGCTAATGCGTAACCGCGCATTCCCCATATTTGCCAAGTGCTGGCAAAACGGCTGTACGGTACTTGATACGAGAACGGCTCGTTTATCGCAGCAACTAAAATATTGGTTGAGTCTGGCGATACCGAAAACGATTTAAACAAAGCAGGGCTGCCAATGGCTTGTGTATTACCATCAAGCGTTACATAAGCTAATTGCCCTTGGCCGTAGAATTTAAATTGTGCTTCATCAAACGGACTGGTTAATAAGTTTTGATAAGTACGCGCTGGCGCTTTTTCGCCAGTGCTTTGCTGTATAACTGGCACAACATTTTGACTGCTGTTTTTAAGCGCGGGTTTACCTATGTTAACCGCTAAATTGGCAATCAGTGCACTTCCATCGGGTAGCCATTGGTAAGGCATAGCGGTAATAACAGAATTAAGCGCTGCGCTTGAGAGCATTTTTGCTTGTTTAGTTTCTACACTGTATAGCCATAAATTTGCTTGGCTTTGTTGCTCTACAACAAACGCTAAATATTTACTGTTAGATGACCATTTAGGCGAGCGAATAATACCACTTGGTAAATTATTAATATTAATAACGGTGCCGCTTTGCACATGTTTAAGTTCAATTGCGCTGTATTTAGCACTCACACGCGAACGTGAAAAATTAGCAGGGTTAAGCTTTATGCCGGCAAGCTTGAGCTCATCTTTGGCAAGCTCATCGAGCGTTTCCACGCGTTTACGCTCAAATAAAGCAAGCCATTGGCCATCGCTCGATAAAAAACTTGTAGGTGCTAATTTTGCATCGACCACAGCAGCAAGCTCAGGCGATGGTGTTTGATAACCTTGCTCAGCATAGCTGTTTGGCATTATTACAACACAACAAATAAAGGCAATTAAGAGCCTAAATGCGTTCATGTTTTTATCCTTATGTTATTTTTAAGATTATAAAAGGTATATAATCACGTTTTGACCTGTTCATAAAGTATTAAGCTTTAAATTGCAGAGTTAAAAGATGACTTAAATAGATCAAATACGCTAAACTGCGCAGCTATTTATTTACTACTTCGCGCATAAATACCATGCCTAACAAAGCTAAATCGGTCACTATTTTTGATGTTGCCCACCTTGCGGGAGTGTCTAAATCGACCGTATCGCTGGTACTAACGCAAAGTAATAAGGTTGCTGACAAAAGCAAACAAAAAGTGCTACAAGCTATTGACGAGCTGGGTTATGTGTATAATCGTGATGCAGCGGCTATGCGCTCTGGGCGTTCAAACATAGTGGCTGTTGTAATTGATGATTCAACAAACCCGTTAATGGCATTACTTGCTAAAAATATAGAGCAAGTATTAAGCGAGGCTTTTTTTCAGGCCATTATTGTTAGTAGTAACAACAGCGTAGAGCGCCAAACGCAGCTAATAAATAATTTAAAAGAATACAAAGTAGCTGCATTTATAATGTGCCCTGTGGCTAATACCTGTGCGCAGTGGATCGACAACCTTGCAGCCACCCACCCCGTTATTAGCCTAATGCACGAAGTACCTTACAGCTCAGCTCCATGTGTTTTACCCGACTACACTAAAGCAAGCCATATAGTTACATTACAGCTAATAAATGAGTCGCCTAAAAACATACTGTTTATGGGTGATGAAAGCTTATCGACAGAGGATTTATTAAGCGGCTTTAATAGTGCGTGTAAAAAACACAATATAATCCCCGAGCCAGCTATTACGTGCACAAAAAACACCTCATTACATGCAAAGCAAGTATTTAATAACACATTACTTAATAAGCCGAGTATTGATGCGGTTGTATGCGCTAACAACATAATTGCCCATGGCGTTTTAGCCGCCGCCCCGCACTTAAAAAACAATATAGTAAGCTGCTTGCATATTCCTGATATTACCGAAATGCAACCGCGCTTTACTTGCGCCAATATAAACACCCAAGAACTAGCTAAGCGCAGTATTTTAGTGCTGCAAGAGCAACTACAAAACAACACTACGCCAGTAAAAACACTGGTAAATGTAAACCTACAAATTAGAGAAACACCGTAATGAAAAAAGTGCTGGTAATTGGCTACGTATGGCCAGAGCCCAATTCGTCTGCTGCGGGTACGCACATGATGTCGTTATTAACCGCGTTTAAAGCGCAAGATTGGCAAGTAGAATTTGCTACCCCAGCACAGCGCACCGAACACATGGTAAATTTAGATGAGTACGGCATAAGCAGTCAAAGCATTGCCCTTAACTGCGATAGTTTTGATGATTACGTTAAAGCCTACAACCCAGACATAGTAATGTTCGACCGTTTTATGATGGAAGAACAATTTGGCTGGCGCGTAGATAAGCATTGCCCAAATGCAATGAAAATTTTAGACACCGAAGATTTACAATGCCTGCGTAACGCCCGCCATGAAGCCCATAAAGGTGAGCGTGAATTCAACCATAGCGATTTACATTCAGACATAGCTAAACGTGAAATAGCCGCTATTTTACGCTGTGACTTAAGCTTAATTATCTCAAGCTATGAGATGGAACTACTCAATGAAGTGTTTAAAGTTGAGCCTAGTGTGTTACATCATTTACCATTTATGGTTGATTTAAGCGCCTTACCTGAGCAAACTAAATCGTATGAACAACGCCAACACTTTATGACCATTGGCAACTTCAGGCATGCCCCAAACTGGGATGCGGTACTGTATTTACAAAAAATTTGGCCGCTTATCCGCAAACAACTACCGCAGGCAGAGCTGCACATTTATGGCTCTTACCCGCCACCTAAAGCCACCGCACTCAACAACCCTAAAACCGGTTTTTTAATTAAAGGCTGGGCAGATGATGCTTATGAAGTAATGCAAAGCGCGCGCATTTGTTTAGCCCCGCTTCGTTTTGGTGCTGGCATAAAAGGCAAACTTTTAGAGGCCATGATCATGCAAACCCCAAGCGTCACCACGCCAATAGGTAGCGAAGGTATGCATAACCATTTACCATGGCCTGGTGCTATCACTCAAAATGCAGAAGAATTTGCAAACGCTGCTGTCTCAATTTATACCAATCAAGCTGAGTTTATAGCTGCACAAAAAGCTGGTAATGAGTTACTTCATACACTTTATGATAAAGCGCAGTTGAACGACAATTTAATCGAAAAAATTCAATTAGTAAGCCAAAATTTATCGGCCCATAGAATGAAAAATTTCACCGGTCAAATGCTAAAACATCACACCATGCGCAGCACACAATACATGTCGCAATGGATAGCAGAAAAAAATAAAAAATAACGGTGAAAAATGACTAGACAGACGGCGATTTGTGTTTAAAATCGCCGCAAATAAACTTGGGCAATTTTAGCATTATTGCCTATATTTTTAGCTTAGTTATTTAATAGTTGGTTCAAAACAAATTTGAAAACCGCAACGTTTACAGAAAAACGCAAATTTATCGTTAAATTGGGCAAAATGCTTCATAAGTACGGTACACCGGCATATCGCCTAGAAGCTCATTTAATGGAAGTGGCGACTTACCTCGGTCTCAAATCATCGTTTGTCATGTCGCCAACATCGGTTACCTTTGTTATTTGGACTGATGGTCACGAAGATGAATACACCCATGTTGCCCGTGTAGACCCTGGCGATCATGACTTAGGCTCACTTGCAGATACCGATGATCTCGTTAATAAAATGCTTAATGATGAATTAACGTTGCAAGAAGTTGATCAGCAACTTGATATCATTTTTGATGCCCCAAACCCTTACAATAGAGTGATTACAGGTATTGCCTTTGCTACCTCTGGCGGCGCATTTGCAATGCTTATGGGTACCAGTTGGAATGACGTGCTGTGGTCTGGTTTATTAACCTTTGTTGTTTATTTATTTGTGCTGTGGTCGGCACGTTCCAAGCGCGTTGCCCACATGTTAGAACCCTTAGTGGCCATTGTTTCAGCGGTACTGGCGTGTGCCATTAGCGTTCATTTAGATGCGCATATTAATATTCGTTTAATTGTTCTGTCGGCCATTATTGTGTTTATTCCAGGCCTAGCACTGGCACTTGGTTTAGCTGAACTCGCAGCGCGGCATTTAGTATCTGGCACAGCACGCGTTATGGACTCGTTTATGTTGCTGTTTAAACTTTATTTTGGTGCATTTATTGGTATTGCTATTGGCTTTGCTATTTTTGGCCAAGCTGATTTTGTACAGCCAGAGCCACTGCCTAAATGGACAGCTTGGTTAGCTATATTTTTACTATGTAGCAGCTTAATTGTGATATTTAGAACTAAGTTTAAACATGCTGCTTGGTCTATTGCTTCAGGATTTATAGCCTACGGCACCAGTATAGGCTCCGCCATGTATTTAGATTACACGCTGGGTACCTTTGTTGGCGCATTTTCTGTCGGTGTATTTAGTAACTTATTTAATCGCGTTGCAAATGCCCCAGCTTCTATTGTTGCTATGCAAGGCTTAATTGTACTGGTCCCCGGCAGTAAAACTTATATTGGCTTAAACTCGCTTATTGAAGGCCAAGACTTTGTTTATGCTGAACATATTGGGCAGCAAACGTTTTTAATATTTATGTCGCTTGTAGCGGGGCTCATATTTGCAAACGTGGCGCTTCCTCCTAAAAAGAGTCTATAAATGTATGCGCGGTATTGCACAAGAATCACTTCACTTAACGTCCTCTTTTGAGGATTAATCGCATTTTTTAGTATATTGGTTACACATTGTTATAATGAGATAAATCTTATAAAGCAAAGGAAATAACAATGCTAAAAACTAGCTTAGCGCTGGCAATTGGGCTTTCAAGCTCAGTTGCATTTGCGCAATCGGCCATCACTGTTGAAGACATTCCAAAAATTAAATCTGTGATCCAAACCAGTGTTAGCCCAGATGGCGACAACGTTGCGTTTACACGATCGTTACCGCGTACATTATATGTTGATGAGAACGGCAGTAATTACAGTGAACTTTATGTTGTGGATGATAAAGGCGTTGAACGTCCTTTCATTACCGGCTCGGTTAATATTAAAAGCATAGAATGGTCAAACGACAGTAAAACAATTTACTTTTTAGCGAAATTAAAAGACGATAAGTTTACCTCGCTTTACCAAATACCTGTTGATGGCGGCCAAGCACAACCTGTTCTTGCTTTAAAAGACACATCAATTTCAAGCTACAAATTAAGCCCAGACAACAAACAGGTGGCTATTTTAGCGATGCCTGCAGCAGACAAGTCAGAAAAAGAACTTAAAAAACTTGGCTTTAAAGCTGAAGTATATGAAATGGGCTTAAAGAACAAGCAGCTTTTTATTGTTGACTTAGCAAAATCGGATAAGCCACTTACCCCCACCGCACTCAACGTTGATAATTACGTGAGTGATGTTAACTGGGCTGCTAATGGCGAAAAACTACTGGTTAAAACTCAGCCTACCGCATTGATTGATGATAAATACACAAAATCTATGTGGCATTTGTTTGATATTGCTAGCAATAAAGTCACCTTATCGTTTAAAACTGAAGGCAAGCTAGGTGATGCAGAGCTGTCGCATGATGGTAAATACATTGCTATTTTAGGTGCAGAAGATAAGCATGACCCTGCAACAGGCCGCTTATTTATTGCTGACACTAAAACCGCTGAAATCACTGAATGGTTACCTGACTTTATGGGTCATGTTGTTGATTTTGAATGGTCGCATAAACGTAATACACTTAACTTTATTGCCAATGTAGGCACGCAAAGTTTTGTAGCGAGCATTAAAACGGGCTCTAATAAATACAAAAAATTAGTCAAAGAAGGTAAATTTATTGCCTCACAATTAAGTGTTTCAGATTCAGATAAAACACTCGCACTTCGTGGTAATACCGCAAAACACCCTAACGAAGTGTTTATTGTGCGCAGCAATAAAGCAACACGTTTAACCGATTCAAATAGCTGGTTAAATGATAAACGCTTTGCCAAGCAAGAAACCATTACGCTTAAAGCCCGCGACGGCGTTGAGCTTGATGGTGTGCTTGTTTACCCATTAAATTATGAAAAAGGCACACGCTACCCACTTATTATGTCGGTACACGGTGGCCCTGAAAGCCATGATAAAGACGGCTGGGTCACTAACTACTCACGCCCAGGTCAAATGGGTGCAGCACGTGGCTATGCGGTGTTTTATCCTAACTACCGAGGCTCTACAGGTAAAGGCGTAGATTACTCAAAATTAGGCCAAAACGATTATGCAGGTAAAGAATTTGACGATTTAGTTGACTTTAAAAATCACCTTGTTGATATGGGTTTAGTAGACACTAAACGTGTTGGTATTACTGGGGGATCTTACGGTGGTTATGCATCGGCGTGGGGCGCAACAAAACTAACCAAACACTTTGCTGCCAGTGTTATGTTTGTGGGTGTCACCAACCAACTGTCTAAATTTGGTACTACTGATATTTCTAACGAAATGAACCTAGTTCATGCGCGTTCATACCCATGGGATAAATGGCAGTGGTACTTAGAGCGCAGCCCTATTTACTGGGCAGGCCAATCTGAAACACCTCTGCTTATTATGCATGGTAAAGACGACCCTCGCGTTCACCCTGCACAATCTATGGAGCTTTACCGCTACATGAAAGTGCAAGGTAAAGATGTACGTCTTGTTTATTACCCAGGTGAAGGTCATGGTAACCGTAAAGTGGCAGCGCAATACGACTACAGCTTGCGTTTAATGCGCTGGATGGACAACTATTTAATGGAAGGCAAAAAAGAGATGCCTGCGTTTGAAATTGACCATGCTGCTAAGTTAAAAGAAGTTAAAGACGCAAATAAATAAGCACTTATAAACGCTGTTTAATTTTAAAAGGCCAACATAAAAATGTTGGCCTTTTTTATAGGTCTAAATTGGCGCGCACGCATCCTTAGTGACATAGCACAGCTTATGTTAAACTCTCGGCAATTATTTTGTTAACTGCTAATTTTACTGCCATGTCAAACCCTGCTAGCTGCTTTACCGTTTTTGTTCAAAACGTCGATTCCCTTGCTCTGCCTGAACAGTTTACATTTCCATTTTATTATAAACCGCACCCTTTGGCCGTTGCCGCGGCACAGCAATTACAACAGCAATTAAAAAAGCTAGATAAGACTATTTTAGATACGGATGATATTGATGCGGGTAAAATGTTTGGTGTGCTAGTCGTTCAAAATCAGGCGCAACAACTGGGATTTATTAGCGCCTATTCAGGGCAAATAGCGGGCATAGATGAGCAACTGAATTTTGCACCTAATGTGGCACTTAAACACATAGACGATGCTGTATTTAGTCAGCAAAGCCAAATCATTAACGCCATTAATGCGCAAATTACGGCATTAGAAAACAGTGAAGATTATCAAGCCATTGAGCAGCAATTAGCCACAACACGTAAAAATTATGAACAGCAACTTGTAGCCAAACAACAAGCCATGCAAGTGACCCGCAAACAGCGAAAAGAGCAACGCCAAACTGGCCAAGAGCAACTCAATGCCGATGACTTTGAACAACTTAAAACAACCTTAGCTGGGCAAAGTATTGTTGAGAAAAAACAACTGCAGGCATTAAAGCAAGACTGGCAAACGCAAATTAAAGCGCTTGAGCAAACCCAAGCAGCTATGCTGGGTGAAATTAACGGATTAAAAAAGCGCCGCAAAACACTCTCAAAAAACCTACAAAAGAAATTATTTGCTCAATACCAATTTTTAAATGCACACGGTGAAGTGACCGATCTGAATGCCATTTTTGCCAAACTTCCTGAGCACACTCCACCTTCGGGAGCGGGGGATTGCGCCGCCCCTAAATTATTACAATATGCATACAAGCACCATTTAAAACCAGTGGCTATGGCCGAATTTTGGTGGGGTGCACCGCCTAAATCAGCAATTAGGCATCACTTACATTATTACCCATCGTGTTATAGCAAATGCCAACCCATTTTAGGTCATATGCTAAAAGGCTTAAATGTTGAAGAAAACCCATTACTAACAAATCCAGCAAAAGGGAAAGACTTAACTATTGTTTATCAAGACGATGATTTACTGGTAATAAACAAACCCGCTGAATTTTTATCGGTGCCAGGGATTAATATTGATGACTCAGTGTACATGCGTATTAAAACTCAGTTCCCCGCAGCTTCTGGCCCACTTATTGTGCATCGATTAGATATGTCGACCTCAGGGCTGTTAATTATTGCGCTTAATAAGCGCGCGCATAAAGCGCTGCAAAAACAGTTTATTGAACGCACAATTGAAAAGCGTTACGTTGCTTTAGTGGCGGGCAATATCACTGAGAATAGCGGAGTGATTGATTTACCCCTTGTGCTCGACTTTGATGATAAACCACGCCAAATGGTGTGTTATAAAACCGGTAAACCGTCGTTAACAACATGGCATGTACTGGAGCGCAAAAACAACACCACCCGACTGCAGCTATACCCTAAAACAGGGCGAACACATCAGTTACGGGTGCATTGCGCTCATCAATTAGGTTTAAATACCCCGATAGTTGGCGATACTCATTATGGTGAAGAGGCAGAGCGCTTACATTTACATGCCGAGTATTTAGCCTTCACCCACCCTATTTCTCATCAACGTTTAGAATTTGAAGTAGCCGCTGATTTTTAAATCAGCGATACTAAAACTCCCCTCTGTTTTAAAAAGCCTTGCCATTTTTTATATTGCAAAGTCGGTAACCTTTACCGTTGCAATATAGAAAAATTTACCTGCACTATGCAAAGCTTCTAATTACAAATAATAAATAGTCATATATTTCAATACATTAAAAGCTGGCATTAGCTTTGCTTTTATAAAGACAAGTATTTATTACAGTCCACTTTATTTGATTAAAAGCGCCAATAAGTGCTTTTAATGACACACAGTAAATGGGTAACTAACCGTTTACTGCGTACAACAGAACTTCCTACACTCCCTGTGTACTTTATTGGTTATAGGCTAACGCTTATAACCATTTTTTTTGCCTTTATTATTTGATTACTTATTTGTACCTCTAAAAGCGCAGCGTCTCTTTACCCTCTTTGTGCATAATTCACTAAATTTTTTTGAACTGAGAGAAGTGAATGAGCGGGCTTCGAGTGACGAGCAGCGAGCTTGTGAAAACAACATGACACCTAGTCATAACAGCCCTTAACTATAACCTTTAACCTATTCTTTCAGCGCGCGCTTCTTTGCGCTCTTTATGCATAATTCACTAAGATTTTTTGCCTCACGAATAAGCCATTTCTTTATTGTTATAATTAGCCACTAATTTAATGCAATGGGTATTGGGTTTTAAAAACAAAGCGCTACAAAAATGTAGCGCTTTCATTACTTATAGGTTGTTTGTTTAAACTAAAACGCGTTATTAAAAAAAGCCAAGCGGATCTTCGCTGTAACTTACTAGCAAGTTTTTAGTTTGTTGGTAGTGATCAAGCGCGAGTTTGTGAGTTTCGCGGCCTATACCAGACTTTTTATAACCGCCAAACGCTGCATGTGCTGGGTACATATGGTAACAATTAGTCCATACGCGGCCTGCTTCTATTTTGCGACCAAAGTGATAAGCACGATTCATATTACGGCTCCATACCCCTGCGCCTAAACCAAATTCTGAGCTGTTAGCCAGTTCAAGTGCTTCGGCTTCGTCTTTAAAGGTCGACATTGAAATAACGGGGCCAAAAATTTCTTCTTGGAACACGCGCATATCATTACGCCCTTTTAATAGTGTAGGTTGAATGTAATACCCGCCGTTTAGCTCGTCGCTTAATTGCTCAACATGGCCGCCAGTTAATACTTCAGCACCTTCTTCTTTACCAATTTCAATGTAGCTTAAAATTTTATCAAACTGGGCTTTAGAGGCTTGTGCGCCTACCATGGTTTCGCTATCAAGCGGGTTGCCACGTTTAATTTGTTTAGTACGTTTTAAAATACGTTCTATAAATTGCTCATAAATATCTTCTTGAATGAACAAGCGTGATGGACAAGTACATACTTCACCTTGGTTAAAGTAGGCAAGAATGGCACCTTCAATTGCTTTATCTAGGTATGAGTCGTCTTTTTCCATAACATCGCTAAAGAAGATATTAGGTGATTTCCCCCCAAGCTCTACCGTTGAAGGAATAATATTTTCAGCTGCACATTTTAAAATATGTGAGCCCACAGGAGTTGAGCCTGTAAAAGCAATTTTAGCAATGCGCGTACTGGTTGCCAGTGCTTCACCTGCTTCTTTACCAAAGCCGTTTACCACATTTAAAACACCTCCTGGCAGTAAATCGCCAATAATTTCCATTAACACCAAGATTGAGGCAGGTGTTTGCTCGGCGGGTTTTAATATTACACAGTTACCCGCTGCAAGTGCAGGCGCTAATTTCCATGCGGCCATTAATAATGGAAAGTTCCACGGAATAATTTGTCCTACAACGCCTAGTGGCTCATGAAAATGATACGCCACCGTGGTTTCGTCTATTTCGCCAATACTGCCCTCTTGAGCGCGCAGGCAGCCTGCAAAGTAACGAAAGTGATCGGCGGCTAGTGGAATATCAGCGGCAAGGGTTTCGCGAATCGCTTTGCCGTTATCCCATGTTTCGGCCACAGCAAGTAACTCTAAGTTTTGTTCAATTCGGTCGGCAATTTTTAATAGTATATTGCTGCGCTCGGCGACTGAGGTGGTGCCCCAATGGGTTTTTACTGCATGGGCTTTGTCGAGTGCAAGGTTTATGTCGTCTTTATCTGAGCGCGGTACTTTACAAAATACCTTGCCATTTACTGGGCTTATATTATCAAAGTACTGGCCGTTGACTGGGGCAACCCACTCGCCGCCAATGTAATTACCATACTGCTGTTTAAATGTGACGAGTGCGTCTGCTGAACCTGGGTTTGCGTAAATCATATGTGTGTTCTCTTGTTGTTGTTAGCTAAAAGTCTAAGCCGAAATTTGTTAGAGTAATGTAGCAACTTGCTTTATATTTAATCGGTATTGATTGACATTAGACCAATAAGCGCTTAAAAACTTGCTTAGCTGTCCAAAAAAGTTGTCTGTGAGTCCACATTAAAAACGCTCTATAACGATTAAAAAAGGCTGAACATGCACACATCTCAGTTAAATAAAAAACGCCAACAACTTGATGTACTGATTGAAAACAAAGTGACCTTTGCTGCCGATAACTCTGAGCTAAGTATTTACGATACCTATAAAAGTGCGCAAAAAGTGGCGTTGCACTCAAACGAATTACTGTTTTGTGCCATGCTCAGTGGTAAAAAAATAATGCATGTTGAAAGCAGTCAATACCACAAAGCGTTTTTACCACATGAATCGTTTGTATTAGCACCTGAGCAAGGCGTACTAATTGATTTTCCGCATGCATCCTTAAACGCACCCACCACCTGTTTAGCCATTGAAATAAGCACAGATAAAATAACCAATGTGGCTAATGCGCTTAATATGCAGCAAAGTTTTGCAAACGATGCCTTGTTTGAATACAACCCTAATTTAGTGCATACCCAACATAATACTCAAACGCAGCAGTTATTAGAGCGCATGGTGCATTTATTTAGTGAGCAAGGCGCCGAGCGACACTACTTAATTGATTTATCGTTAAACGAATTGATCACCCGTTTATTACAACAACAGAGCCGTGATTTATTGCTGGCAAACTGTGATAAGCTGCGCCTAAAAAGTAACGTGAGTGATGCACTGCATTATATTGAAGAGCATTTAAGCGAAAACCTCGACATAAACACCCTTTGCAAAATAACCTGTATGAGTCGTAGTAAGTTTTACCAGCAATTTAAACTTGCTTTTGGTACTAGCCCTGCACTTTGGCAGCAACAACTTAGGCTTAAAAAAGCCCGCACGCTTTTATTAGAAGGCCACGCTATAAGCAAGGTGTGCTACGATCTGGGTTTTAATAGCGCCAGTCATTTTAGTCGTTTATTTAAGCAAACTTTTGGTATTGCACCAAAAGCGTGTCGCCACTAACCTAACACAACAGTTTTTGTTATATTAAACAGCCTAATATGCTAGATTGTTTGCAATGTTGTAAGTAGTAATGAGTCACCGATGAGTAAACCCACCCGCTGGACATTAAAGAGTATTGCCAAAGAATTAGGTGTGTCTAATGCTACGGTATCAAATGCATTTAATCGCCCGGATCAACTCTCTGCTAAACGCCGCGAAGCCATACTTAAAGCGTGCAAAGAGCTGGGGTATTATGGCCCTAATAAAGCGGCGCAATCTTTGCGAAGTGGCACGTTTAATATTGTTGCATTAGTCCTTCCTGATAGCGTGGAATACATGGTATCAGACCCTGTTGCGAGCAGTTTTATGCGGGGAGTAACCTCGGTACTTGAAAAAAATAATATTAATGTTTTATTGTTTTCAGGCAACAGTGACAACCTCAACAGCGTTGTTGATTTTGTCGATGGTTTTATTTGTTATGGTCGCCCACGCAATAAAGCACTAGTAGAGCAACTAAAAACAGTCTCTAAACATGTGGTGACGGTTGATTTTGACATTGCCCGTAACGCCTCAATTAATGTTAATAACGAGCAAGCCAGTTATGAAATAGCCAAACATGTTTTGCATAATCAAGATGATAAAGTGGCTATATTAGGTTTAAGATTACTTGATGAAAATGTATTGTGCCGGGTATACGAACATCACGAATTTGAAACTGGCCAATCTATTTCGCATCAACGTTTGCGTGGCTATCAACGCGCCTTAAGTGAGGCCAATATAACGGTTGCCGATGACCGCATTTGGAATATTCCTGAAAGCAGTGAGCGCTTTGCAAATATTGCCGCAAAAGAGGTATTAACAGCCTCTCCTCGCCCTAACGTGATTATATGCATGAGCGATTTAATTGCCCTTGCCACCATGCGAGAAGCCATAAAACAAGGGATAAAAATAGGCAGTGAGCTGCGTATTGTGGGGTTTGATGGCATAGAAGAAGCCGCTCGTTTTGTACCTCGCCTCACTACAATTCATCAAAATAGCCAAGAAAAGGGCGTTATGGCTGCTAACTTATTTATTTCTAAAGAAGAAAAACAATATGAAGTAGGTTACGCACTCGATATTGGTGCAAGTAGCTAAGCACTGTTAATAAAGCAAATAAAAAAGCCAAGCAGAAACTGCTTGGCTTTTGGTTTTCAACAAATAAAGCTATTAAGCCAATAAACTTTGTAAGTTTAGAGTGCTTTCTTGAGTGCCATTAAGCTGCGTAATAAGTGCAGTACGGCTTGCAAAGTCAATCCTCAAAGAAATTGATTGTTGTTCAAGCTTCCACATTAAACAGCAAACACTTGCGCCGCCTTGAGCCGAAAATTCACCTGCAAATGCGGGGTGTTCGTTACGCATTTTAATTAGCTCTATGAGCCCTTTTACTACCGGTTTATTAAGGGCTTGCTCTATTTTAGCCGCGTTCAAATATGGACGATTTATATCACGGCCAACATTGGTTTTTGCTAACAGTTCCATATCGTTTTCACAGGCAAATAAGCCGCCGTAATAAACTTGGGGTACACCTGGCGCAAAAAATTGAATTGCTCGCGACAGCAAATAGTCAAAATCATTAGCGCCTAATGCATTGTAATAAGTACAGTTTACTTGATATAAATCGACATTACTGGCAGCCGCGCCTGTTGCTTGGCGGCTTTGATTGTTACTATTTGCATGCATGGTTTCTACTAGGTTATCAATTTGTTCTGCATTTAATAAGCCTGGTTTTTCGCCCATTGGGCCTGCATCAATTATGCCTATGCCATCATGGGTGTCTAGTACCGTTAAACAATTACGCGGCGATATTTTTAGCCATTTGAGTAATGCATCCGCATTGTTATTAAACAAGCTATGTAGAATAAGTGGTGGCAACGCAAAGTCATAAACCATATTAACGCGCTTAGCTACATCTACTTGTGTTTGATAATGGCTATGAATTTCTGCAATGGTTTCCATGCCTAAATCGTTGGCTTGCTTTGATAAGTTATCTAAGTAGCCAAACGTTTCATCTAGCATAAAACAATTAGTACCCGCCTGCTTAATGGCATAACCCGCTGCATCTAAACGAATAATATTAACGTTGTTAGCAGAGAACTTAGTAAGTACATTATTTAAATACGCAATTCCTGCCTCTACTTTTACGTTTATATCAATTTGATTATCGGTAAAAGTGGTCCAAAAATCATACGTTTGACCATCACCGCATTTCATTGGCGTAAAACAACTGCCTGGGCGTGGACGGTAAATAGCTTGCTGCTCAGCCTCGCTCATGCCATTGGGGAACACGTCCTCTTTGGTTAAAAATAAATCCCAAAATTCTGACGCTTTACCTTTAGCCAGTACATCTTGAAACTGAAAAGATTGCGCCGACACATGGTTCACTATGAGATCAGCCATTAAATCATGGTCTTTACCGAGTGCCTTTATGTCGTCCCAAGTACCGATTCGAGAATCAACTTCACTATGATCAATCGGGTCAAAGCCTGCATCGCTGCCATCAATTGGGTTATAAAATGGCAATAAGTGCACACCACCAAAAACGCCCTCTAATGGGCCATGTAAAAGAGTGGTAAGTGCATTTATATCTTGGCCAGTAATTCGATCAGCGTATGTGATCAATTGAACTTTATTCTTCATCATTGTGTGATTACCATGTTGAAACTTAATCGATTAAGATATATCTTTAACTAGCACGTACGAATTTACAAGTTATTTTTATAAATTTTACATACAAATATCGTGGCGACATTAATACTATAATCAGTAACTGACTGACTTACTGGGTGTTAAGAACGCATTTAACGAGGAAAAGCACATGACAAAATCACACACACACGTAAGCAGCGATCCGTTGCAACAAATTCGCTGGCTCACATATATGATGTTTTTTATGTTTGCCATGACCTCCGATGCCGTAGGCATGATCATTCCCGAGCTCATAACTGAATTTGGTTTAAGCATGACCCAAGCCAGCGCATTTCACTATGCGCCTATGGCACTCATTGCCTTTAGCGGATTATTTTTAGGCTTTTTAGCCGATAGCCTCGGGCGTAAAAAAACGATTATGCTTGGGTTATTACTATTTTCTGCGAGTTGCTTTTTATTCGCCATTAGTAGCAGCTTTATATTTTTTATTTTTTTGCTTTGCTGTATTGGCTTAGCTATTGGCTTATTTAAAACCGGCGCTTTAGCGTTATTAGGTGATATTTCTCATAGCAACGCAGAGCACACTAAAACCATGAACAAAGTAGAAGGCTTTTTTGGTATTGGTGCCATTGTTGGGCCTGCACTTGTTGGTGTATTACTGGTACAAAATGTAAGTTGGACTTATTTATATATCATTGCCGGTATTATGTGCTTAATTTTAGCGTTTTTAGCGTGGCGTGCAGAGTATCCGAGCGTTGTTAAAAGCACTGAAAAGCCCGCTTCACTTGCTACCACCATGAAAATGATAAAAAACCCCTACGCGCTTGGCTTTTCGCTCGCCATTGCGCTTTATGTTGCAACCGAGGTTGCCATTTATGTATGGATGCCGACGCTGTTAAAAGACTACACGGGCTCTTGGCCCCTTTTGGCAACCTATGCACTCACCATATTTTTTATACTGCGTGCCGCAGGGCGTTTTATTGCGGTGTGGTTATTAAACCGCTATAGCTGGCAAGGTGTTATGGCTTACTTAAGTTTAGGTATCGCATTATGTTATGTGGGTACTTTAGTCGGTGGCGTTGATTGGGCTGTTGGTTTATTGCCGCTTTCAGGGTTATTTATGTCGATGGTTTACCCGACCTTAAACTCCAAAGGAATATCGTGCTTCCCGGTACAACAACATGGCGCAGTTGCTGGGGTTATATTATTTTTCACTGCACTTTCAGCCGCATTAGCACCCTTGTTCATGGGTATGATCAGCGATTACTTTGGTCATGTACGTTATGGTTTTTATCTTGCAACCGGCTTTGCCATTATTTTATTTTTAGCGATGCTTTTTAACTATTTCCGTGACCCATCAGCCAGCGCTTTACAAGAGAGCAACCTAATAACTGAGTAAATCAACAAATTGGGTGCTAAAAAAACACTATATAAATCAATAGATGAGTAAAAAAACAGCAAATAAAGAATAAAATAATTTGCTTATTGTAAAAGATTTGTTATTTTTACTTAATCGATTAAGTAAAAATAACAACCCCTTCGGGCTCACAAAACGAGGCGTTCACATGACAACACACAACACACCTTTATATTTAATGAGTGCTTTAGCGCTGGCTGTAAGCCAAGGCGTTTATGCACAACAAGAAGAGCAAAACACACAAGCGCAAGCTAACAAAGGTCTTGAGACTATCGTTGTAACCGGTGTACCACGTCGTACAACCATTATGGCATCAAGCTCATCAGTGAGCAGTTTATCGCTTGCTCAAGTTGAAGTATCTACACCCCGTTCAACTGCTGAAGCGTTTAGAATTATTCCGGGCGTACGATCAGAATCAACCGGCGGTGAAGGTAACGCAAACATTGCTGTACGCGGCTTACCTGTGGCCTCTGGTGGTGCTAAGTTTTTACAATTACAAGAAGACGGTTTACCCGTTATGCAATACGGTGATATTGCTTTTGGTAACGCTGATATATTTATGCGCCTAGATAATACCGTACAAACTATCGAATCAATTCGTGGTGGTTCGGCCTCGACTGCAGCAAGTAATGCACCGGGCGGCATAATTAACTTTATTTCTAAAAATGGTGAAAACGAATCAGGCAGTATTTCTACAACACTGGGCCTTGATTACGACACTATTCGTACAGACTTTGAATACGGCACTTACCTTAGTGATAGCGTACGTTTTCATGTAGGTGGTTTTGTGCGCCAAGGTGAAGGCCCGCGTGAAACAGGTTACACATCAAATAAAGGTGGGCAAATTAAAGCCAACCTTACAAAAGACTTTGAAAACGGTTACGTGCGTCTTTATTACAAACATTTAGATGACAAAAGCGTGGGTTACTTACCAATGCCAATGTATGCAAATGGTGACTCAATCCCAGGGTTTGACGCACAATCGGATACCCCGCATTCGGCATTATTTACTAAAACAGTACGTTTAAATGGCGAAAATCAAATTAGTAGCGGCGATATTCGCGATGGTATGAACCCGCAAGTTGACTCAGTGGGTTTTGAAGCCGTGTTTGACTTAGATAACGATTGGCGTATTGAAAACCGTTTTCGTAAATCCTCTGTGAGCGGTAACTTTAATTCACTTATTCCTGCTGAAGTAGGCAGCGCGACTGCTATTGCACAAAGTATTGGCGGCGCAGGTGCAACGCTTAGTAATGCAAATACCGGGGCTGCATTTAATGACGATTTAGCCATGCGTATTCATACGTTTGACGTCACAATGAACGACTTTGACTCTATTGTGAACGACTTCAAACTAACTAAATCACTAAACGATGATACAAGCGTTACGTTTGGTTACTACGCTTCAACGCAAAATATTGCTATGTCATGGTTATGGAACTCTTACCTAATGGAGCTTAAAGGCGATAATGCGGCGCTACTAAATGTAACAGCTGCTGATGGTACAGAGTTTTCTGAAAATGGTTTATATGCATACGGAACGCCTTTTTGGGGTAACTGTTGTCAGCGTGATTACGATACAGAATACGATACCCGCGCCCCGTACGTTTCATTTTCAACAAAAGTGGGGGATGTAAGTATTGACGCCAGTGCTCGTTACGATAGTGGTGAAGCACGCGGCAACTATGCAGGTGCCGTTACCTCAACGGTCGATATGAATCGCGATGGAGTGATTTCAGTTCCTGAACAAAATGTAGCAGGCATTGATACCGCAAATGCTAGCCCAGTAAATTACGATTGGGATTATGCATCCTATTCAATTGGGGCTAACTACCAAATAGACTCAAGCCTTGCGACATTTGCACGATTGAGTAAAGGTGGCCGTGCAAATGCTGACCGACTTTTATTTGGTAAAGTACGCGCTGATGGTTCGGTTGCTGATGAAGATGCCGTTGATGAAGTAAACCAGTATGAATTTGGGGTTAAAAAACGTTTTGATTCACTCTCAGTTTTTGCAACAGCGTTTTATGCAGAAACAGAAGAGCAAAACTTTGAAGCAACATCGCAAACCTTTTTTGACCGTGAGTACGAAGCAAAAGGGATTGAAATTGAATCAACTTACTTCATCGATGCATGGGATTTTCGTGGTAACTTAACATGGACTGATGCAGAAATTGCTAAGGATGCACTTACCCCTGAAGTGGTAGGTAATACGCCACGCCGCCAAGCTGATTTAATCTACTCTTTAATGGCTCGTTATAGCTTTGATAAAGGTGCTGCCGGTGTCAACTTTATTGGTACTACTGATGCTTACGCTCAAGACAATAACGACCTTAAATTTGACGGTTACACTCAAGTAAATGGCTTTGTAAGTTACGATTTATCTGAAAACCTTAATATTGCACTTAATGTAAATAACTTATTCGATACGGTAGGTATTACAGAAGCTGAAGAAGGCTCAATTCCAGATAATAACATTATTCGCGCCCGTACTATTAATGGCCGCACAACATCAATAACGCTTAAATACGCGTTTAACTAACCATCTTTAGTGTAACAAACGCTGAAGCTATGTTTTTCAGCGATTGTTACACTAACTTTAATTAGTTTTAATAATTCTCCCTTGAATTTTAACCTAGCTCTGCTGGGTTTTTTAGGATTTACACTATGACCAAATTACTTAGCCTCGGCGAGCTACTTATTGATATGCTGCCACAAGATTCTCAAAACAGTGCTTATTTGCCCATTGCAGGAGGTGCCCCTGCCAATGTAGCGGTAGGTTATGCAAAGTTAGGCGGCAAGGCTGCTTTTTGTGGCGGTATGGGTGATGACTACTTTGCTAAACAATTAAGTAAATCGCTTGAGCAATATAAAGTAAGTACAGAGTACTTATTTACGATTAAAGACTCTCAAACGGCCGTAGTTATTGTGAGTTTAGATGAAACCGGTGAACGCAGCTTTAATTTTTATCGCCACAATACCGCCGATTTACTGTTAACGAGTGATCACTTAAACCATATCAAATGGGATGAATTGAGTACCCTACACTTTTGTTCCAACACGTTAACCAATCCAGCCATTGCAAACACCACCGTGTGTGCTTTAAAGCTGGCTAAAAACAACCATAAACTCGTTAGCTTTGATGTAAATTTACGCTATAGCTTGTGGCAAAATAGCAATGACATTGAACACAATGTACACGCGTGTTATGCCTATTGTGATATTGTTAAGCTATCGCGTGATGAGCTGAACTTTTTAGCTGAGCAAACACAGCATGCACCTGATGATTACTTACAATCTATTTTAAATATAGGTGTTAAATTGGTATTTTTAACCGATGGCCCTGCACCGGCAACGGTTTACCATAAGGCGTTTATATTAAACGAATCGGCGCCAATCATTAATGCTGTGGATACTACCAGTGCCGGTGATGCGTTTATTGCAGGCGTGTTATATTATTTAAATCACACCGATGAAAATAGCCCGCTCATCGAAAAAATTAATAATGAGCATCTAGTAAAACACGCTTTAAATTTTGGTTTGCGCTGTGGCTCTAAAGCCTGCTTAGCCAAGGGGGCATTTCCCGCATTACCTACACTTCAAGAGGTATAATACCAATCCGCAATAATACTTAATCATTTTATGGGGCTAAACGTGTCGCTATCTGCGTTAAAAAATTCTCATTTTGAACAACTAAATAGCACACTTTTTGCCTAGCTATCAACACGTTTTTCCTGCCTCAAAATAGATCACTTAATTAAGCGAATTGGTATAAATACTATAAAAATAAAGGCCGATTATGGCCTTTATTTAAGCATCCGCTTCTTCATCATTACTTTTTAACCATTCTAAAGCCGCAGTGGCGTTCTCAAAATATTGAATTTCACCTGATACAAACCAACTGCCTAATTTAGCGATGGTTGATTGCCAGTCTTTGTTGCCGTATATGGCTATTTTTTTAAACTCTTTGTTATGTTTTAAGCCAAGTTTTAAATCATCCCATGCGGCTCTAAGTTCCCAGCCATCAAGCTCAGTACCATCTATGAGTACATTAACAATAGGATGTTTAACTTCGCCAAGCGCAGAGTCAATCATCGGCGTGATCACCTCATAATCTTTGTGAGTGAGTGTACCTATAGCTTTTAAGGTTAAAAAAAACTCGCAACCAGAGCGCTCAATACCAATAGATAAGCCGTGTATTAAATTTACCATAACCCGAACTCCACAATAATATGAGCATCAAGTATAGGTGATTGCTTAGTAACCAATAGTGAAGTAGATCAAAAAACAGGCACATATACTTTTATTGTGCCTATTTTAATTAAATGCTTAATTATGCATTTTTAAGCCGTGCTATTTGGTTTTCAACATCTGTTAAATGACCGATTTTAAGCCACACTCTGGCTCCTTCACTGCCTGCTGTTGCTTTAATTTCGCTGTTAGGCGGCACTCTTAACCAGCTGTGCTTTACTAATGTATCGCCCTGCTCTTCAAGCGAGCCTTCAAGAACTAAAAGCTCGCCCCCACCCAAGGCGTTTAACGATATTTCACTGTTAGGTGCAAATGCTAAAATACTCACCTCTTCAAAGGCATCTTTATAAAGAGAAGCTACATTTACATTACTAAACTCAGGGTGAGGAACACCGTGCATGGTATTAGTTTGCAAGCGAACATGCTCTGTGTCCTCTGGCTGAAACTGCCATAATTTTACAAATATAACGCACCCGTTTTCAGAGCTTGGTGTATGTTTTGACTCAGGCGGATTACGAATATAAGAACCCTTGGGGAAATCACCATGTTCATCTTGAAAAACACCTTCAAGCACAATAAATTCTTCACCGCCGGTATGTGTATGAGCAGAAAAATGGCTGTTTGGCGCATAACGTACAATGCTGGTTGCGCGTGCAACCTCATCGCCCACTCTATCAAGTGGACGTCTATCAACACCCGCCATCGGTGAGGCTATCCATTCTAACGATTCGCTATGTACAACAACACGTTCGCTAAAATCAGCTGCAATTTTCATATTTGACTCCATATCTAAACAGCAATGCTTGGACGTTGAGCGACCTTTTCTTGCCATGCTATTAAATGTGATAGCTCCTAGGAATAGCTATTTTTGCAAAGCCTGCAAACACCAGACCGGCGTACAAAGTAATATCTGCAACACTAAAATTCTCACCGGCAACATAAGCAGAGTTGGCTAACACTGTATTAAAATAAACAAAGCCTTGGCGCGCTTTTTCACCTTGCTTTTCTCCACAAGCAACATTTTGATAGGTTTTAAGCGCTGGGCCTAAACCATCCGTTGCATGATGAAAGTAACTGGCTACAGCATCAAGCACCATAGACTCCGCACGCTTTTGCATCATATTAATCACCACGCGTTCTTTTGCCTCAACACCGGTTAATGAAGGGCCTGCAAAAGCGGTATCAATATATTCAGTAATCGCGGTGCATTCTGTTATGAACGTTCCATCATCTAGCTCTAAAACAGGTACGCCTGCTAAGGGTTTTTAGTTAAAAAAGCCTCCGTACGGTGCTCACCATTTAATAAATCGACAGCAACAAACTCTACTTTATCTGTCGCCTTTTTTCAGCAAGCGCAATACGTACACGTAATGGATTAGGAAAGTTTTCTACGCCATAAATTTTCATAATTATCTCTTTATATTTTTTACCACAGTTTGAACTAATACTGGCAAGAATAAATCACCTACCTTCTGATAGGTAATTTATATTAAGATCTCGACCTTTGCAAACTAAAAATAAAAGAGCTTGAAAATAACTACCTACTGGTCGATAATTTTTTGCAGCGATATGAAGGAAGTTAAAAATGACAAAAAAAGCGGCCCTGTTAAAAGCAGCAGAAAACAAAGTTAGACTTGGTGGCTATAGCAATTTTAGCTTTAGAGAGTTGGCCAGTGAAGTTGGTATTAAAAGTGCCAGTGTGCATTATCACTTTCCAACTAAAGCTGATTTAGGTGCAGAGCTTGCGCATCAATATACCGATGCCTTTATCGCTGTACTTGGTGAACCGCAGACACACAAAGCAAACGGTAAAAACCCTATTGATATTTACACTCAGTTATTTAGAAATGCACTCGTGATTGATAAAAAAATGTGTTTATGTGGCTTGCTCGGCGCAGAAAGCGACAGCCTACCTGATAAAGTGCGGGTTGAAGTTCAGCGGTTTTTTAATAAAAATTTAGCCTGGTTAACCCAAGCACACGCTGCGAATGGTGAAGAAAACCCTGCTCGCGCGGCAATACAAACAGTGAGCTTATTAGAGGGTGCGATGATAATTAGTAAAACCCTAG
Organism: Pseudoalteromonas sp. S4741; assembly: GCF_005886135.1. Classification (NCBI taxonomy): domain Bacteria; kingdom Pseudomonadati; phylum Pseudomonadota; class Gammaproteobacteria; order Alteromonadales; family Pseudoalteromonadaceae; genus Pseudoalteromonas; species Pseudoalteromonas sp. S4741. Next base: position 38,756 of record NZ_PNCN01000038.1, read on the forward strand.
ATGATATCAGCTACTTCGAACAAGCCACTTTTTAGCGATTGGCGATCAAGTATAAAAAAAGCGAGCCTTCATAAGGCTCGCTTTTACATTTTTAAGATTACGATTTATTAAACCGTACGCACTTTATGCTTTGAATGCACAACAGCTAATACAATAAACCCTATAACAGCCACCGCTGCACCAATCGGTTTACCTAAATCACTTGATAAGTTTAACCCTATTGCCGCGGTCATTATGTATGACAAGGTCACTGCTGTAGCGATTACTGCTGGTATACTAGTGATCCAGTGGAATGTACCACGGTCAAATAAGTACTTGGTCGCAAGCCACAACACACTGGTAGAAAGCAGCATATTTGAGAATGCGAAGTAGCGCCAAATCACAGAGAAATCGAGCTTAGTCATAAAGTAGGCAATGGTTAAAATAGGGATTGCTAGCAATAAACGATTACGTAAACTTTGCGGAATACTAAACGCATCAACCACAGTCAAGCGCAGTGAACGAAACGCCGTATCGCCTGAGGTAATAGGGAAAACAGCAACAGCAATAATTGCCATAATACCGCCAAATACACCTAAGTAGCTGTTTGCAATATGGTTAACCACCAAACCTGGGCCACCAAGATCAAGCATAGCTTTTAAACCCGCATAGCCTTCAGGGAATGCAGCAATACCCGCTAATGCCCAAACACAACCTACAATGCCTTCACACATCATCGCACCATAATAAACTGGGCGTACGTATTTTTCGTTGGTTAAACAACGGGCAATAATAGGGGCTTGCGTTGAGTGAAAACCACTAATAGCACCACAGGTTATGGTTATAAATAGCAGCGGCCAAGTGGGCAGTCCATCAGGATTTGGTGCTAAGAAGTCATGAGCGTGATCAGCCTCAAAGTATGCTAAAAAGTCGCCCGCTACTGGTAAATGCGGTGCGTTTATTAGCAGTGATACCGCAATAGCTACTGTCATTACGATCATTAACAAACCAAAAATAGGGTAAAACTTAGTGATGATTTTATCAATGGGTAATAACGTGGCTAAAAAGTAGTAAGCTAAAATGGCCAAAACCCAAAAGGTATTATTTGCAAATATTGTATCCTTAAATATATCAAGGTTACTTAATAATCCTGCCGGGCTCATAATAAATACAACACCAACAAAAAATAGTAGCATCGCAGTAAAAATAAGCATAAAGCCTTTAAATACAACGTTGTAGTAGTGCCCAGCTATTTCCGGTAAGCTTTTACCGTCTTCTTTTATACTCATTACTCCTGAGAAGAAGTCGTGTACAGCGCCACCCAAAACATTACCAAGCACAATCCATACAAGCGCAACCGGACCATATAATGCACCCAATATTGGGCCAAATATGGGGCCTACGCCTGCTATATTTAAAAATTGAATCAAAAATGCACGAACAGGGTGAATTGCAACGTAATCAACACCTTCGCTAAAGCGTTTTTGTGGTGTGTCGACCGTTGAATCCATGCCCGCTTGCTTTTCAACAAACGGGCTATAAAACTTATAGCCTAAAATTAAAATAGTTAGGCAAATAAAAAAGATGATCATAAAGCACGCTTCTCTTTTTGTATGTGTGTATAGGGCCAAGTATTACAGCCCAAATTTTTAAATAACAATTGAACGTAGCATATGAAAAAGCACGCAACAATGAGACGTTTGGCTAATGCTCTGGCAAAATCAAATTTATTCAAAAAATAAAACTAAGTAACAGCATAAGTTACTTATAAAAAAGCGTTAAAAAACGTTAAAAGTACTTATATTGCGACTAAAATCTATACGCCAATTTGCAACAATAGCTACACCTGAATGATTAATTAGCCTACGATAAACATTATTACTACTTTAAATGTACTGCCGTTGGCCTACGTGGCTTTACAAAAAACAAGGATGCCCTCAATGACACAGTTTACTACGCCCGATTTGTACGATGAACATCGCGACCATGTGCAAGTCGCTGACAGTGGCTTGCAACACTTTGGTAATAAAACTCTCTTTTATGGTCAAGTAGTGACTGTCACCTGCCCAGACGATAACTCGCTTGCTGGCAATATATTACATGAAAATGGTGAAGGCAAAGTGTTGGTTGTGAATGGCTTTGCTAGTAAACGTTTTGCCTTCATTGGCGATATGATTGCAGAGCGAGCCCTAAAAAATGGCTGGCAAGGCATTATTATTAATGGTTGCTGCCGCGATATTGAAATTCTTGCCACGCTTGATTTACCCGTGATGGCACTAGGCGCTACGCCGCGCTGCACCACTAAGCGCGGTTTAGGTGCCAAAGATCACCCGGTTAATATGTTAAATACCACAATTAATACCGGTGATTGGGTGTATGCTGATGTCAATGGATTAATTATTAGTAATAAAGCCTTGTTTTGAACAATAAAAGTGACTGTGCGCGATAAAAAAAGCAGCTCGAAAGCTGCTTTATATAAAATCTAACATTAAGGTTTTACATTAAAGTGCTAACCATACATCGGTTACGCCTGGCTCGTGGTATTTAAATAACCAATCCCTTCAAACTCTTTAGCGCCGTATACGTTCCATTGTGTTAATTATGAGTCTAAACCGGTGTCAAATAAGGCAGCATTGTGCCTACATGTGAGTTCCATGCGCCATGTAAGTCGTAAGACATAATGTTTACATAATCCAGATATTTAACCGCTTGAAAGGTTTCCATACCTCGTAATAAATAACCAGAAGATGGAGACGCAAAAGTGAGTAAATAGTGCTTACCTGCGGCTTCACCTGCACGATATAGCTCTTCACGTACTTTTTTCATTAGCACTTGGTATGAGGCATTCAATTCTGCACGGCGCGCGTTGGAAATAGGAAAATCATCGGGGTGACCTGAGTCGTTCATTGAAGATCGGTATTCGTAATCAATATCAACGCCGTCAAATTCATATTTTTCAATAAACTCAACGGTGGTTACCTCTCCATCGTTATCAATTGCTTGCGTAGATACGACAACGCTGTCTTTATCGGTTAGTTGAAAACCGTCTGCTGGCATTAACTCGATAATTAAGGGAATTTCATTTTAATGACAGCGTTGTCAAATGCACCCAGAATTTTCCAATCTTTATAATCACCAGCATTCTCCACTGGATTGGCTTGTGTCCACCAGCTAGCTTCATACGCTTGCACTTGCACTTGATCTCCAGCAACGTGTGTCTGGCCTGTTTGCCACTGTTCTAACGCACTGCAATCAATAGACGCGTGTACATTTAAACTAAGAAAACTTAACAATAAAGCACTTAGATTAAAGGCATTTGTTATTATTTTACGTGAGCTCATTGGCTCCTCCATTAACAATGTTTATACTCATTATTTTTTACCTTTCAGGTACAAACTTAACATGGATATCGTAAATACCAAGAAAACAATGCACAAAAACACATACAAAATAGTTACATTATAAAATTAACTAATTATTTATAACTATAAGTTTAAGAAGGGATATTCCATAAAAAAGCCCAGCATTGCTGGGCTTTGGATGTCTAAGGGGTAAACGTTTTATTCAGAAAATGAAACCGTAATAATATTCGAACATACGTTTTCAGATATACATAACTGGTAGTCGTATGCCGGTAATGTTGCTTTACGTACGTAATCACGGTAACGGCCATTATCCGATACGGTATCTACTAGTTCGCCATTTCGGTATAAGCTAAGTGACTCAGCCCCTACTTCTGCCCAGTTTAACTCAACACGCATAGTATCAAGACGTGACTTGTTAGCGCGTTTTAAGCTCAATTCAATTTCAACATCACTAACAACCACTGTTTGAGTGAATGTATCTGAGTTATTTTCACTATCCGTTACGGTTAATTCAACCTCATAACTTCCTGACTGAGCGTAAACATGTGTAGGATTTGGGTTTGTTGATGCTGAACCATCACCAAAGTTCCAGCTCCACTGTGAAATGTCATCATTTACATCACGACTTGTATCTACAAATGTAGCAGTTAAACCTTGTGCTGAAACACTAAAGCCAGCTTGTGGTGGTTGTGGGCTTACCTCACCGATAGCGCTAAATGTAAGTGACCAACCATTGATATTACCCGTATCTGCACCAGCTGTATCTTCAACATGAAGTGTCCAATCTCCAGTTGCCACTTCAGAATTAAATACGCTTGATGTAAATGACTTAACAATATCGTCTTCACTGCCACCTTCATTGCTTTGTAAAGTTACTTCTGTACCTTGCGCTGAAATAAGCGTAAGTACTAAGTCACCAGACCAAGTATGCGTAATATCTACATCAGCAGTGGTGCCAAAAATAGTTAAATCATCAGCAACCGTAATAACCGAGCTTGCGCCCTCTGGAGAATTATCCGGAATAGCGATGTTTTCATCACTGCTGTAAGTAAAGTCATTTAAACCAGCAGGTTGAAGCATTAAGCTAACAGTTTGTTCTTTAACTTGCTCGTCTGATGTCGCAGTTACAGTAAAGTCGTAATTTCCCCACTGAGTATCGCTGTTAGTTGCAACTGTTAGAACAACTTCATCGCCCGGACGAGCAGTAGTTGCGCTTAGTGATGCACCTGAAAGATCTGAAGCTAAAGCCAGTGAAACGTCACCATCCCATTGTGAAATTGAACCAATCGTAAAGGTATAAGTAACCGTATCACCTACAGTCGCTTGCTGAGAAACCGGCGATACAGATAATTTAAAGCCTGGAGTTGGATCAGCATCTATTAGCGCTTGATTAACATTTAGGCGTGTACCTGCAACCGTTTTACCATTTAATGCTGCATTAGCATCACCACTAGACATAAGTAATTCTTTAAGCTCTAGTGTTGTTAAATCAGGATTAACTGAAAGTACAAGTGCAGCAGCACCAGCTACATGCGGTGTTGCCATAGATGTACCTGAATAAGTAGCATAGCTATTACCAGGAACGGTCGACAAAATACCTGAGCCAGGTGCGCCCATATCAACACTTGTTAGGCCCCATTGAGAAAAACTAGACATATTATCTCTGCTATCAGTACTTGCTATCGATAATACGTTGTCGTTCTCATAGTTAGATGGGTAGTTTGGATTTTGATCGTTATCAACCGCATCGTTACCCGCAGCAGCAACAAATAAAATATCAGCTTGCTCACTAGCCGTAATCGCATCAGCTAACGCTTGGCTAAAACCACCGCCGCCCCAGCTATTATTTAACACACGCAGATTAACACCCGCATTTTTAAGGCCAACCATGTAATCGATACACTTAATAGCACCAGAGGTAGAACCTGTACCATCTGCGGCTAAAAACTTACAACCAACAATAGAAACATCATGATTTACACCAACAACACCGACACCATTGTTACCACTGGCACCAATTGTGCCTGATACGTGTGTACCATGGCCTTGGTCATCCATCGGGTCACCAACATCAGTAATTGCATTAATACCGTGAACGTCATCAATATAACCGTTACCGTCATTATCGATACCATCACCAGCAATTTCACCACTGTTTACCCACGCGTTCGCAGCTAAATCAGGGTGACTATAATCTACACCGGTATCAATAACACCTACAACAACATCACGGCTACCAGTTGAAATTGACCATGCTTCTGGCGCATCAATATCTGCATCAGCAGTACCACCAGTTTGGCCTTCATTATTTAAGCCCCATAAATCGTCAAAACGAGGATCATTCGTTGCACTTGCTATGCTCACTCGGTAATCAGGCTCAACATACTCAATAGCTTGATGCGATTTTAAGCGCTCAATTGCTTCTTTAGCGCTCATTCCTGATACTTTAAATTTAGCAAGGCGGCCTGAAAATAACGAGGTGAAGTTATCATCAATTTCATCGTTATTTAGATCTGATATTTTTGCTTTTACTAACGAACGAGCTTGCTTACGCATTTCCGGCGAAGCATTCTTTTTATATTTAACAATAATCGAGTCACTGCTCGCAGTTACTTTTTGAGTTGTACTGTTAACATCAGGCAATTTAGCCGCAGCTAAACAAGGTAAAAGTGCAAGTGTAATAATAGATAATTTTGTTTTCATTGTTTTATCCGTAATTAAGTTAACTTAGCTTTACTAAGCGAAATATTTACGTTTATGAATTTAAGTAATCACGTGGCAAGCATTAAGAAAACGGGTAATCAGTCACTAACTCAAGTAAAAAAAACAAAATCAGGAACAAAACCATTATTTTTAACTAGAAATACAGTAAAAAAACACTAATAACAGCCATTTTAATGAATTAAATAACTTATTTTTAACATGTAATTAACTAATTATTTTTTACTGGTTTTTTTATGTAAATAGATAGAAAACACAAATTAAACGAGTAAGTAATTGAAATTTATGAATTTAAATTACCATTAAAAAAGATGATTCAAAATGAATTCACTGAAGAATATAGTGACTGAGCAGTTATGAATTAGTGAATGGCAAACCACCTTAACAAGTACTAATGACCAAACCCTAATTCATATTTAAAACAGCATTTTACGTTTAAGAATAAAAAGCTAATCACACATTATGGCAGCACGGCATGCTGCAACGAAAACGAAAATACCTTTTAAAACTTAATAAATAATCAAGGTATTTTATTTTATCTTTCAAGGAGAATAATAATGAAATTGAATAAATCACTTTTAAGCTGTGCAATTGCAATTGCAATGGGCGCCAGCTTTACAGCAAACGCAAACACAGAAACAAAAGCGGGTTCAACTTCTGAGCTTGCAGCTAAAGTATCTGTAAAAAGTATTGAGAATGCTGTAACAGTTAACCAATCATTTTCTGACAACACGGCATTAGTATCTCAAGATGGCGATGGCAACACTGCACTAGCTACTGAAATCGGTAACAACAACGATGTTAAAATAGCTCAATTACAAAATGGTAATTACGCCGAAGTTGAAACAACAGGTGATAACAACCAACAAACTTATGCTCAAGATGGTGTTGCTAATGGTTTCATTACGCGCATAACGGGTGATAACAACGGCGTTAATGTTTCTCAAACCGGCCAAGGATTATTTCAAAACAATGAATCAATCAATATTATCACTGGTAGCGACAATAATATTGACGTTGAACAAGGAAATGGCGGTCACTGGTTTTACAACATGGACATGAGAGGTAATGGTAACGTAATTACTTCATCTCAGTCTGGTATGTGGCAAGAATTTGAAGTACTTAGCTTATCAGGCGATGAAAACATTATTGAAATTGAACAAACAGACATCTGGAATGAATTTAAAGTAGGCTCATTACGCGGTAACGAAAATGACATTGACGTTAGCCAAGATGGTTCACGTAACATCGTTACATTCACTGATATTGCTGGTAATGATAATGAAATAAAACTAGACCAAGAAGGTTCGAATAATGCTATTGAGTCTGGTCTTTTTGACGGTTCATTCAATGAAGTAACAGTTAATCAAATTGGTGATGAAAACCTTGCGACTACTGAGCTAATGGGCGATAACAATGAGCTTACAGCAATGCAAGTTGGTAACACTAATGAAGCATACATGGGTGTCATTGGTTCAAATAATGAATTTACAGTAACCCAGGTTAGTGATTTTAACTCGGTTCATTTAGCTAACTTTAATGGTAGCGGTAACGATGTTGATCTTAGCCAATCAGGTGGCGATGAAAACGCAATTTTAGTGCAGTCTTCATACCCTGATGTTTCTCTCACTTCAAACGATAACGATATTGATGTTAATCAAGTCGGTAATCAAAACGAGGCGATTGTTACACTAGCGGGTATCCTTGATAGTAACGCAAACCAAATTGATATTGCTCAAAATGGTGATATTAACGTTATTGACTTAATGGTAGAAGGCAGTAATCACTCTATTGATATTGCACAGCAAGGCGAAGGTAACTGGGTAGGTGGAACTGGAGATTCACCGTTTTTATTAGGCGGTGAAAACGTTTCATTCTCTGTTACTCAAACCGGTAACTACAACACTGTTGAAGGTAGCGCAATTGGCTTTAACAGTACATTCTCTGTCACTCAACTTGGTGATGGTAATACAGCAACAATTACACAAATGTAATTGATGAGATGGGGAGAGTAACCCTCTCCCTTATTTTAACTATGGAAAATAAACAATATATCTATCTTTTTATACTTTTAACTTTTTTTACTCCTTTGAGTAATGCCAGTGCTGATTTAGAAATCGATGGATTATTACTAAACAAAAGTATTAGTCGCTTTGGGTATCAATTTTACAGTGAATTTTCAAATTATTGGCGTGAACTGCCTTCAACAGCTGGCTTTAATGTAGAAATAAAAGAAACAGTTATACCCCGTGCTGGTACTAAATTAGTTTTGATAATGAATCATAAGATTATTTATGCAACCCATTTGGGACGAAAGTTAGAGCCTTTGGACGAGCGAGTAGAGCAAGCAGTGCACTCTGTAATGGACGCCATGGCGCGATCGAATATGCAAACAGCGAGTCCTGATATGGCATTGAATGGATGGTAACAATGAAAAAAATAGCATTAACAATAATAACAACTTTAAGCTTTTCAGTCTGCGCAACTGAAATTATTTATACCCCTATTAACCCGAGTTTTGGTGGCAACCCTCTCAATGCCAATATGTTGCTTAGTAAGGCACAAGCACAAAATAAACATAAAGCGCCGGTTGTCGAAAAAGGGTATGCAGACCAGTTTAAAGATTCATTAGAGCGGACATACTTAAATCGAATGGTGAGAGAAATCACCGACATGGCTTTTGGGGAAAATATTGAAGACAGTATTTTTAATCAAGACTCCATTTTTATGAGCGGTGATTATCAAATAGAAGTGATCACCAGTACAACCGACACTATCACGGTTAGAATAACAAATGTAATTGATGACTCGGTTGTGGTTATCGAAGTACCGAGGTTTGGATAATGTATAAATTAATAATAATAACAATCGCTCTTTCTCTTAGTGGTTGCTCTACTATGGGTAATTTAATCCCTCCGTCAAAACAAAGTGCGGTAACGTTAGAGCCAACAGATGTTTTTTCTGATTTAAAAAGCTTACCTAAACCTGCGGGCAGCATTCCAGTCTCGGTTTATTCATTTCGCGATCAAACCGGTCAATATAAACCACAGACTAATGTTAGCTCTTTTTCAACGGCAGTCACTCAAGGTGCAAACTCTATTCTAGTGCAAGCATTACATGAGTCTGACTGGTTTACGCCGGTTGAACGTGAGGGTTTGCAAAATATTTTGACTGAGCGAAAAATTATTAGAGCGGCACAAGCGACTAACCCTAATCAAGGCGAGCTACCGCCGTTAACCACTGCGAAAATCATTTTAGAAGGCGGTATAATTAGTTACGACACTAATGTAAAAACGGGTGGCTTAGGAATGGAATATTTTGGTATTGGCGCATCAGAGCTATACCGTGAAGATGCAATATCAATCTATTTACGTGCCGTAGATGTAAGAACTGGCCAGGTATTGTTATCAGTAGCCACCAGCAAAAAAGTATTGAGCCAAGAAATGCGAGCAGGTTTTTTTAGGTATGTTAGCTATAAACGTCTGGCGGAAGCTGAGGCGGGCTTTAGTGATAATGAACCAATGAGCATTTGCGTAACGCAAGCAATAGAAAAAGCGCTTACAGATCTTATCACCAAAGGTATTGATAAAGGCTTATGGGCTAAACAGGCAACTTAACGTACTCTTGTAGATGGCCACAACGTCATTGATGTGGCCAAACAGAGGGCGTTCAGAATTCTGTGTCAGCCTAAATTGCTAAATATCTAGCACGCCATCTAACCTACCTTCGAAGTGAATGGCTAATTGCGACAATGTCAGGTTCCAACTGTGGATTGGCAT
>NZ_PNCN01000039.1:0-894 GCF_005886135.1 Pseudoalteromonas sp. S4741
TGAATCCGCAGCTTCGGTGCATAGTTTAGCCCCGTTACATCTTCCGCGCAGACCGACTCGACCAGTGAGCTATTACGCTTTCTTTAAAGGATGGCTGCTTCTAAGCCAACCTCCTGGCTGTCTGGGCCTTTCCACATCGTTTCCCACTTAACTATGACTTTGGGACCTTAGCTGGCGGTCTGGGTTGTTTCCCTCTTCACGACGGACGTTAGCACCCGCCGTGTGTCTCCCGGATAGTACTTTACGGTATTCGGAGTTTGCAAAGGGTTGGTAAGTCGGGATGACCCCCTAGCCTTAACAGTGCTCTACCCCCGTAAGTATTCGTCCGAGGCTCTACCTAAATAGATTTCGGGGAGAACCAGCTATCTCCCGGTTTGATTAGCCTTTCACTCCTAACCACAGGTCATCCCCTAACTTTTCAACGTTAGTGGGTTCGGTCCTCCAGTTGATGTTACTCAACCTTCAACCTGCCCATGGCTAGATCACCGGGTTTCGGGTCTATACCTTGCAACTATTCGCCCAGTTAAGACTCGGTTTCCCTACGGCTACCCTAATCGGTTAACCTCGCTACAAAATATAAGTCGCTGACCCATTATACAAAAGGTACGCAGTCACAGAACAAGTCTGCTCCTACTGCTTGTACGTACACGGTTTCAGGTTCTATTTCACTCCCCTCACAGGGGTTCTTTTCGCCTTTCCCTCACGGTACTGGTTCACTATCGGTCAGTTGGGAGTATTTAGCCTTAGATGATGGTCCACCTATATTCAGTCAAAGTTTCACGTGCTCCGACCTACTCGATTTCACTTAAAATGCGTTTTCATGTACGGGACTATCACCCTGTATCGTGGCACTTTCCAGAGCCTTCCATTAACACATAATAAGCTTAAGGGCTC